>JBDTUO010000019.1:0-16996 GCA_040007675.1 Rubrivivax sp. | reverse complement strand
GAAATCTGCAGCACGGCCGGCCCCGACAGGCCGCGGTGCGTGAACAGCAGGTCCTCGACGAAGCGCGTGCGTGAGCGCTGCGCGCCGGTCGCGATGCCCACCGGCAAGGCCAGGCCGGCCAGGCCGGCGTAGGGCGCCCAGCCGTCGCCATCAAAGGTCAGCGGTACCAGGCCCGGGCGTGGCTCGACGAGGCGCACGCCGAACTGCCGGGCCACCCGGTAACCGAAGTCGGTGGCGCCGATCTTGGGGATCGACAGGCCGCCGGTGGCGATCACCAGCGCGCGGCTGCGCACGCTGCCGCGGTCGGTGTCGAGCGTGTAGAGCGCGTCGGCGTCCTGGCGAATCGCCAGCACCCTGCAGGGCTGCCAATGCTGAACGCCGCCGGCCCCGGCCTCGCGCAGCAGCATCTGGATCAGGTCGTCTGCCGAGCGATCGCAGAACAGTTGGCCCTTGTGCTTCTCGTGGAAAGCGATGCCGTGGCGCCCGACCAGGTCGATGAAGTCGGCCGGCGTGTAGCGCGACAGGGCCGAGCGACAGAAGTCCGGATTGGCGCCGATGAAGTGCTTGTGCGGCGACCGCGCGTCGAGGTCGCGGTTGCTGAAGTTCGCGCGGCCGCCACCCGAGATGCGGATCTTCTCGGCCACCTTGTCGCTGTGGTCCAGCAGCAGCACGCGCAGGCCGCGCTGGCCGGCGATGCCGGCGCAGAACAGCCCGGCAGCGCCGGCGCCGACGACCACCGCGTCCCACGGCACGTCAAGACCGCTCATCCGTGTCTGGCCATGCGGGCGGCGCCAGAAACCGCCACTGGCAGCCCCCGCACCAGGGCGCTGCGCCACCTCTGGCCGCGGCCGTTGGTGGAGGTGCCGAGCACGCGGAGTGCAGGCAGGTGGCTGAACTTGTGCATCGTGCGAGTGTGCCGCGTTGCCGGCCCGCAGCAGCCTGACCCGGCAACGGTTGCGCTTTGCGCCGAACGACACGATCACGAGCCGAACGACGCTGTCGGCCAGCGGCCAGAACATGCGCCCGGCGCCTCGCGAGGCAAGGAACAGGGCCAGGCGCAGCAGCGGCGGCAACCTCGATCCGTGCAGCCATCTGCTGCATGCGCTACGAGGCCGGCGGGCGCGCGGTGATCGGCGGGGAACGCACGCTCACCTGATCCGGACGACGACCTTGCCCTTCGCCCGGCCTGCGTCGACGCAGGCCAGGGCCTCGTTGGTGGCGTCGAAGGGGAAAACCCGATCGATCACGGGCCGGATGGCCCCCGCCTCGATGAGTCGGGTGATCTCACCCAGTTGGCGTCCGTTCGCCTGCATGAAGAGGAACGCGTAATCGACGCCTCGGCTGTGCGCCCGTCGCCGGACGCCCGAACTCAGCAATCGCATCACCGGTTTCACGAACCAGGGTGCTGCGACCTGCTCGGCGAACCCAGGGTCCGGTGGCCCGGAGATCGAGATGAGCTTGCCGCCACGCTTGAGCACCCGAAGCGATTTTTCGAGCGCCTTGCCATCCTGGCTGTGGAGCACCACGTCGCAATCACGCAAGACATCTTCGAAGTCCTCGGTCTTGTAGTCGATGACGACATCTGCCCCCAGGCTCTTCACGAGCGCCGCGTTCGCCGCACTCGCCGTCGTGGCGACGCTCGCGCCGAGGTGCTTGGCGAGTTGGATGGCAAGGCTGCCGACGCCGCCCGAGCCCGCCTGAATGAACACCTGTTGCCCCTGCCTCAGGTTCGCCACCTCGACCAGCGCCTGCCATGCGGTCAAGCCCACCAGGGGGATGGACGCGGATTGTTCCATCGTGAGGCCCTTGGGCTTGAGCGCGAGCGACGCCTCCTTGACGGGCGCGAACTCGGCAAAGCCGCCGATTCGAAAGTCATCCAGCCGCGCATAGACCTCGTCACCGGGCCGGAACTGCTGCACACGCGGCCCGACCTCGACGACCTTGCCGGCGACATCGTGGCCGAGGATCAAGGGCAGGCGGTAGGGCAGGATGAGCTTGAGCGCGCCGTCGCGGATCTTGCAGTCCAAGGGGTTCACGCCTGCGGCGTGGACCTGAACCAGAACCTCGTCAGCGCGCAGTTCGGGCGTCGGCAGGTCTGCCGGTCGCAGCGCGCACTGCTTGCCATAGCGCTCCAGGACAAATGCTTTCATGGTGTTCCTGCTCCTCGCGTCACGGGACTCCGTGCGACACGATCGATCTCATCGGGCTCATTTCGAATGATGTAGCCTCCCACCAATGAACGAACAACAGGCGCGCGCCGTCACGCTGGTTCAGGCCTTCGAGGCGGCACCCGAAGGTCCGCTGTGGACGGTGGACGACCGCCGCTGGGCCACGCGCGCGGCGCAGCAATCGCTGCCCGAGGGGGCTGGTCACGCGGCCTTCGTCGCCGAGCGTGCGCGGCTCGCGCTGCAGCGGCTGGCGCCGCGCGATGCCGGTGTGCGGCGCGTGCTGGCCGGCACCGGCCGGACCAGCACGGTGCTGCTGGCGGCGCTGGTGCTCGGCGCCGTGCTCGGCCTGGTCTCCGACACGCTCGTCGCCGGGCCGTACTTCAACCTGCTGTCACCGTTGTTCTGGGGCCTGCTGGCGTGGAACCTCGTCGTCTACGTCGCGATGGTGGTGATGGCGCTGCGGCGCTCGCCGCCGGGTCCGCTGCGGCGCGGACTGGTCCGCATGCTCCGGCGCGGCAGCGGAGCTCTCGGCCGGCGCGGGCCGCTGGCCGACTTCGCGGCGCGCTGGACCAGCTTGTCGATGCCGCTGCAGGCGCAGCGCGGCGCGGTTGCGCTGCACCTGTTGGCCGCCGGCATGGCGCTCGGCCTCGTCGCGGGCTTGATGCTGCGGGGCCTGGTGTTCGACTACCGCGCGGGCTGGGCGAGCACGCTGCTGCAGCCGGAGGTGGTCCGCCAGGTGCTGGCGATCGCGCTTGCGCCGGCGCATGCGGTGACCGGTATCGCAGCGCCGGATGCGGCCACCTTCGACGCGCTGCGCGTCACGCCGACCCAGCCGGCGACCGCGAGCGCGGCGTCATGGCTGCAGCTGATGTCGGTGCAACTGCTGCTGCTGATCGTCGTGCCGCGCACGCTGTTTGCCGCCTGGGCGTGGGCGCGCGTCGCGCGCATCGCGGCGCGCTTCCCGCTGCCGCTCGATGGGCCGTACTTCGAGCGCCTGCGGCCGGGTCCGGCTGCCTCGGGCCTGTGGGTGCTGCCGCATGCCGAAGCGCCGGGACCGCCCGCCGTGCTCGGCCTGCGCGCGCTGCTGGCGCAGGTCTGGGGCGAGGCGACGACGCTGCAGATCGCGCCGCCGCTGGCCTACGGCGAGGAGGCAGCCGCGCCGGCGCCGCCGGGGGGTTGCCGCACGGTCGTGCTGGTCGACCTGACCGCGACGCCCGAACCCGACGTGCAGGGACGCCTGCTGCAGGCGGTGGACGCTGCGCGCGTGGCGGCGCATGCGCCCGGCCCGGTGCTGCTGCTGGCCGACAGCACGGCCTACCGGCGCCGCTTCGGCGACGACGGCGCGCGCGAGCAGGCGCGCATCGCCGGCTGGCGCGAGCTGGCGCAGGCCCACGGCGCTGCGTTCCTCGCATGGCCGCTGGAGGGCGGCGACGTCGACGCCGGTGCGACAGCGCTGCGCGCGGCCTTCGACCTCGTCGCCTGAAGAAGGTGTGAACGAACCCGACATGCCCGCTCATCCCGCCCAGACTGCGCCTGTCGTCGTTGCAAATGCTCGCCGTAGCACGAGCTACGGCTGTGCTTTGCGCCTAGACAGACGCCACCTGGACGGCCTGCTCGGCCACGCCGGATTCATTCACACCTTCCGACGATGAACGATCCGGACGCAGCGGCCGCCACCGCCACGCAGACCGCCGCTGCGGGGCGGGTCGACCTGGCGCTCGTATCGCACACCAACGCCGGCAAGACGACGCTGGCGCGCACGCTGCTGGCGCGCGACGTCGGCGAGGTGCGCGACGCGCCGCACGTGACCGAGTTCGCCGACGAGCACCTGCTCGTCGAAACAGCGCAGGGCGAGCGGCTGGCGCTGTGGGACACCCCCGGCTTCGGCGACACCGCGCGCCTGGTGCACCGGCTGCGCCGCTCCGACCAGCCGATCGGCTGGTTCCTCAGCCAGGTCTGGGACCGCTTCACGAACCGCGCGTTCTGGTCGACGCAGCAGGCGCTGCGCGCGGTGCGCGAACACGCCGACGTGGTGCTCTACCTCGTCAACGCCGCCGAGTCGCCGGCCGCGGCCGGCTACGTCAAGCCCGAGATGGAGTTGCTGGACTGGGTCGGGCGGCCGGTGGTCGTGCTGCTGAACCAGCTCGGCGCGCCGCGCCCGGCGGCCGAGGAGGCGGCGGACGTCGAGCGCTGGCGCCGCCACCTCGCGCAGCTGGGGCCGGTGCGCGCGGTGCTGCCGCTCGACGCCTTCGCCCGCTGCTGGGTGCAGGAGGGTGCGCTGCTGCAGGCCGTGCAGGACGTGCTGGAGGGCCCGGCGCGCACCCGCATGGCGGCGCTGAGAGGCGCGTGGCTGGCGCGACGCGAGACGCAGTTCGACGCCGCGATGGCCGAGCTGGCGCGCAGCCAGGCGCGCTGCGTGCTGGCGCGGCAGACGCTGGCCGACGCCGGCCGGCTGCGCGAATCGATCCGCCGCCTGCGCACGGTGCTGGGCGGCACGCGCGACGCCGGCCACGACCCGGCGGCACTCGCGCAGCAGGCGCTGGCGGCGCGGCTGGACGAGGAAGTGCGCCACAGCACGGCGGCGCTCGTTGCGTTGCACGGCCTTTCCGGGCGCGCCGAGGGCGAGATCCTGGCCCGGGTCGCCGCCCACTACGAGACGCGCAAACCGGTCGACGAAGGGCGCGCCGCGGTGCTCGGCGGGCTGCTGACCGGCGCGCTCGCCGGGCTCAAGGCCGACCTCGTCACCGGTGGGCTGACGCTCGGCGGCGGCCTGCTCGCCGGTGGCCTGCTCGGCGCGCTGGGGGCCGCCGGCGCGGCGCGCGCGGCCAACCTGGTGCGCGGTGTCGGCAGCGGCTGGGTCGGCTGGACCGACGAGGCGCTGCACGCGATGACGGAGGCCGCACTGCTGCGCTACCTCGCGGTCGCGCATTTCGGTCGCGGCCGCGGTGACTGGGCGGCCGGCGAGTCGCCGCTGCACTGGCGCGCCGTCGTCACCGAAGCGCTGGCGCCGCGACGCGCGGACTTCGCGGTGCAGTGGGCGCATGCACGCGACCTGGCCGACGAGCCGGCCGGAGTGCAGGAAGGCGACGACGGCATGGACGATGGCGCCGGCGACACCGAGGGCAACGCCAGCGCCGACGCCGGTGCCAGCGGCGCGACCGTTGGCGCGGCGCTGGCGCAGGGTCTGCAGCCGCTGCTGGCCGACGCCACGCGCGACGCGCTGCAGCGGCTGTATCCCGACGCCTATCATCGCGCCGCATGAAGATCCTGATCCTGGGTGCGGGCCGCGTCGGGGAGAGCGTGGCCGAGAGCCTGGTGTCGGAGCGCAACGACATCACCGTGATCGACACCGACCCGCAGCGCCTGGCGGCGCTGCAGGACCGGCTCGACCTGCGCGGCGTGGTCGGCAACGGCATCCAGCCGTCGGTGCTGAAGGAGGCCGGGGCCGAGGACGCCGACCTGCTGATCGCCTGCGCGCCGCTGGACGAGACCAACCTCGTGGCCTGCAAGATCGCGCACGACGTGTTCGGCACGCCGACGCGCATCGCACGGGTGCGCAGCCCCGAGTTTGCCAACGGCAGCCCGTTGATGAACCGCGAGGGCTTCGCGGTCGACGAGGTGCTCTGCCCCGAGGAGAGCCTGACCTCCTACATCCTCAAGCTGATCGAGTACCCCGAAGCGCTGCAGGTGCTCGAGTTCTCCCAGGGGCGGGTGAGCCTGATCGCAGTGCGCGCGGTGACCGGTGGCCCGTTGGTCGACCACGTGATCTCTGAGCTGCCGCAGCTGGTGCCCGACGTGCCGATGCGCATCGTCGCGATCTACCGGCGCGACCGCGACGGTACCGACCACCAGGTGGTGTGCGACGGCACGACCCGCATCGAGGCCGGCGACGAGGTGTTCGTGCTCGCCGCCGATGAGCACATCCGGCGTGCGCTCGACGCGATGCGCCGGCGCGACAGCCCGGTGCGGCGCGTGATCATCGCCGGCGGCGGCCGCGTCGGGCTGCGGCTGGCGCGCAAGATCGCCGGCGACTGCCACGTCAAGATCATCGAGGCCAACCCGGTGCGCTGCCAGTACCTGACGACGCAGTTGCCCGACCAGACGCTGGTGCTGCGCGGAGACACGACCGACGAGGACCTGCTGGAGGACGAGAACGTCCAGGACTGCGACCTGTTCCTGGCGCTGACGAGCGACGACGAGGACAACATCATGTCCTGCCTGCTCGCCAAGCGCATGGGTGCGCGGCGCGTGCTGGCGCTGATCAACCGGCGCGCGTACGCCGATCTGGTGCAGGGCACCGGCACCCAGATCGACATCGCGATCTCGCCCGCGCAGACGGTGATCGGCGAGTTGCTGGCGCATGTGCGGCGCGGCGACATCGCGGCCGTCTACAGCCTGCGCCGGGGTGCTGCCGAGGCGCTGGAGGCGGTGGTGCGCGGCGACCGCAAGAACTCCAAGGTCGTCGGCCGCCAGATCGACGAGATCGCGCTGCCGCCGGGCACCGTGATCGGAGCGATCGTGCGCGAGGAGCTGGCGGCCGACGGCAGCACCCGCACGCGCGTACTGATCCCGCACCACGACACCGTGATCGAGAGCGGAGACCACGTGATCGTGTTCGTGCCGCGCAAGCGGCTCGTGCGCCAGGTCGAGAAGCTGTTCCAGGTCGGGGCGACGTTCTTCTGATGGACCGGGTGCCGGCCGCCGGCGCGCCAAGGGGGCCCGCGTGAACTCGCCGCTCGCGGTGATCGCGCTGATCGGGCGCATGGTGGTGCTGTTCGCGCTGCTGATGGGCGTGCCGGTCGCGTTCGCGATCGTCGGCGGCGACGACGCCGAGCGTGCGTTCCTGATCTCGATGGGCATCACGCTCGCCTGCGGGCTGGCGATGAGCCTGGCGACGCGCCGCTTCCGGCGTGAGCTGCAGCCGCACGACGGTTTCATCCTCGTCACGCTGACCTGGATCGTGCTGCCGGCGTTCGGCGCGCTGCCGCTGCTGCTCGCGGTGCCCGGCCTCAGCGTCACCGACGCCTACTTCGAGGCGACGAGCGGCTTCACCGCGACCGGCGCGACGGTGCTGCACGGCCTGGACCTGTTGCCGCTGTCGGTCAACGTCTGGCGCTGCTTCATGCAGTTCGTCGGCGGCCTCGGGATCGTGGTGCTGGCGGTGGCGATCCTGCCGATGCTGGGCGTCGGCGGCGCGCAGCTGTTCAAGACCGAGATGACCGGCCCGATGAAGGACGCCCGGCTGACGCCGCGCATCGCCGAGACAGCGCGCGGGCTGTGGACGGTCTATTTCGTCGCCTCTTTCGCGTGTTTCATCGCCTACCGGCTCGCGGGCATGAGCTGGTCCGACGCCTTCATGCACATGTGCTCGACGATGGGGCTGGCCGGGTTCTCGTCGCACGACGCGAGTTTCGGGCACTGGGACTCGCCGGTCGTCGAGGCGGTGGCGATCTTCTTCATGCTGCTGGCCGGCGTCAGCGTCGCGCTGTACTTCATCGCCTGGCGCCAGCGTTCGCTGCGCGTGTTGTGGCGCAACGCCGAGGTGCGTGCCTACCTGCTGCTGATCGTCGGCACCGTGCTGCTGATCTCGGTCTACATCCGCGTCAACGGCCAGTACGACAGCTACCTCACCGCGCTGCGGCACACGGCGTTCCACGTCGTGTCGGTCGCGACGACGACCGGCTACGCATCGCAGGACTACGCCCTGTGGCCGCTGTTCGCGCCACTGCTGATGGTGCTGCTGGGCTGCTTCGCGACCTGCGCGGGCTCGACCGGCGGCGGCATCAAGATGATGCGCATGCTGCTGATGGTGCGCCAGTCGCAGCGCGAGCTGGTGCGCATCGTGCACCCGAACGCGGTCAACCCGGTGATCGTCGGTGGCCAGGCGGTCGACCCGCGCGTGATGCACAACGTGCTCGCGTTCATGATGATGTACGGCGCCACGCTGGTCGGGCTGACGATGGTGCTGCTGTTCAGCGGGCTGGACCCCGTCACGGCGTTCACCGCCGTCGTCGCCTGCGTCAACAACATCGGCCCCGGCCTCGGCGAGGTCGGGCCCGCGGTCAGCTACGGCGGGCTGAACGACTTTCAGACCTGGGTCTGCACCGTCGGCATGCTGCTCGGACGCCTCGAGCTGCTGAGCGTGTTCGTGCTGTTCACGCCGCAGTTCTGGCGGCGCTGAGGCTACGCCGTGTGGGCGCCGAGGTCGACCCGCGCGACGCGCGCGACGGTCGATTCCTGACCCCCATCGATCGGCGTCAGGCCGGCGGCGGCAGCAACCAGATCCGGTCGGTGTAGGTCGCGAGCCACTGCGGCCGGAAAGCGACGAAAATCGCCACCAGCATGCCGGTCACGAAGGCGTCCGCCCAGGCAGCCAGGCCTCGCGCGAGCATCAGATCCGACGGCTCCAGGCCGATCGGCACGCCGTGCAGCAGCGCCGACAGCGCCCCGGCGGCGCTGCCGGCGAACGCGGTCGCGAACAGGCCGCGGCCGAGGATGTAGACGAACAACTGGTTCGGCAGCCAGCGGCGCAGCGCGGCGCCGATCAGCATCGCCGCAGTGGCCGGCACGACCCCGAGCCAGACTGCACGCTGCAGCGCCTGCGCGGGGTCGAGCCCGGCGAGCCAGGCGGTGAGCGCCGCCACGGGCACGAGCAGGATCATCGCCAGCGGCCAGCCCGCCATCAGCATCAGCAGGCACGCACCCGACAGCGGCTGCGCGAGGGGGATCGCCGCCGCGCGGTCGGCGCTCCACAGCAGCGGCATCAGCAGCACCCAGGCGAACCAGGGCCAGGGCGGCCCGGCGTTGCCGACGGCGCGCCACGGCCGCAGCATCACCGCCACGGTACCGGCCGCCGCGGCCAGCGCGACATCGAGCCACAACATGCCGCATCCTAGGGCGCCGGCAGCGCCGCAGCGCCTGCCTGCGGGGCCGGCCTGCGGGCCGGCCCGATGGACGCCCGCGGGCGTCCCGCGTACCCTTTGCCGATGAAGTCGCCGATCCGTTTCCACTTCGACTTCTCGTCGCCGTACTCCTACATCGCCAACGAGTGGATCGACGCCGTCGCCGCGCGTCACGGCCGCACAGTGCAGCGCAGCGCGCTGCTGCTCGGCGCGACCTTCCAGGCCGCGGAGTTGCGGCCGCCGACGCAGCACCCGCTGAAAGGCGACTACGCGCGGCGCGACTTCGCGCGCTCGGCCCGCTTCGAAGGGCTGCCGTACACGCCGCCGCCGGAATTCCCGCTGCCGACGCAGAACGCCGCTCGCGTGTTCTGGTGGCTGGCCGACACGCAGGGCGACGCAGCGGCCGCGGCATGGACCAGCGCCGGCCTGCGCGCGATGTTCGTGCGCGCGCTGCCGCTGCACCAACCGCAGGCGCTGAAGGCGCTGGCGGCCGAACACGGGCTGGACGCCGACGCGGCCGAGGCGGCGTGGAACGACCCGCTCTGGAAGTCGCGCCTCAAACGCGCGAACGACGAGGCGATCGCGGCGGGCGTGTTCGGCGCGCCGTTCTTCGTCGTCGACGGCGAACCGTTCTGGGGCAACGACCGCCGACCGCAGATCGAACGCTGGCTCGCGGCCGGGCCGTTCTGAGGGGCTCCCGCCTCGTCCTGCTTGCGCGGCGCGGCTGCCGCCGTTACCGTCGTCGTGGGGCGGCCCGCGTCGGGCCGCGTGGCGACAACAGGACGGCGATGATCCGCAGCGTTCAATCAATGGTCGACGAGGCCATGGCACTGGTCCAGACGCTGAGCGTCGATGAGGCGCGTGCGCTGCTCGGCCACGACGACGTGCTGTTCGTCGACCTGCGCGACGTGCGCGAGCTCGAGCGCGAAGGCATCGTGCCGGGGGCCGTGCATGCGCCACGCGGCATGCTCGAGTTCTGGGTCGACCCGGCGTCGAAATACCACAAGCCGGTGTTCGACGAGCACAAGCGCTGGGTGCTGTTCTGCGCCGCCGGCTGGCGTTCGGCGCTGGCGGCCAAGACGCTGGTGGACATGGGCGTGCCGAACGTCGCTCACGTCGACGGCGGTTTCACCGCCTGGAAGGCGGGCGGCGCGCCGACAGCCGACAAGCCGGTCAAGCCCGCCGACCCCACGAAGGCGCCGCCGGCGTGAGCCGGCGCGCGGCCGCGTAGACGCCCGATTCGCCGCTTAGAATTGACGTTGACGTAAACGTCAATGAGCGCAGCGGCCCGCATGCTGCGCGCCTGGAGAGGCCTGCATGCCGACGACGCTGACGTCCCAGATCAACCCGCGCGACCCGGCCTTCCAGGCCAGCGTGGCAGCGATGCGCGTGGTCGTCGCCGACCTCAACGCGCAGCTCGAGCGCATCGCGCTCGGCGGGGGTGAGGCGGCGCGCGCGCGCCACGCGGCGCGCGGCAAGCTGCTGCCGCGCGAGCGGGTCGAGATGCTGCTCGACCCGGACACGCCGTTCCTCGAGATCGCGCCGCTGGCCGCGCTCGACCTGTACGACAACGCCGCGCCGGGCGCGGGTCTGGTCGCCGGCGTCGGGCGGATTTCCGGCGTCGAGTGCGTCGTCGTGTGCAACGACGCGACCGTCAAAGGGGGCACCTACTACCCGATGACGGTCAAGAAGCACCTGCGCGCGCAGGAGATCGCGCAGCAGAACCGCCTGCCGTGCATCTACCTCGTCGACAGCGGCGGCGCGAACCTGCCGAACCAGGACGAGGTGTTCCCCGACCGCGAACACTTCGGCCGCATCTTCTACAACCAGGCGCAGATGTCGGCGCAGGGCATCCCGCAGATCGCCGTCGTGATGGGCTCGTGCACCGCGGGCGGCGCCTACGTGCCGGCGATGAGCGACGAGACCATCATCGTGCGCAACCAGGGCACGATCTTTCTCGGCGGCCCGCCGCTGGTGAAGGCCGCGATCGGCGAGGTCGTCAGCGCGGAGGACCTCGGCGGCGGCGACGTGCACACGCGGCTGTCGGGCGTGGCCGACCACCTGGCCGAGAACGACCTGCACGCGCTGTCGCTGGCGCGCGGCATCGTCGCCAACCTGAACTGGCGCAAGCCCGAGCCGCTGCGCCGACTGCCGCCGCGCCCGCCGGCCTTCGACCCGGCCGAGCTGCACGGTGTGATCCCGGCCGACCCGCGCAAGCCTTACGACGTGCGCGAGGTGATCGCGCGTGTCGTCGACGGCAGCGACTTCGACGAGTTCAAGGCGCGCTACGGCGCCACGCTGGTGACCGGGTTCGCGCACATCGAGGGCTTGCCGGTGGGCATCGTCGCGAACAACGGCGTGCTGTTCAGCGAGTCGGCGATGAAGGGCGCGCACTTCATCGAGCTGTGCTGTCAGCGCCGAATCCCGCTCGTGTTCCTGCAGAACATCACCGGCTTCATGGTCGGCCGCAAGTACGAGGCCGAAGGGATCGCCAAACACGGCGCGAAGATGGTCACCGCGGTGGCGACGGCCACGGTGCCGAAGTTCACCGTCATCATCGGTGGCAGTTTCGGCGCCGGCAACTACGGCATGTGCGGTCGCGCCTACTCGCCGCGTTTCCTGTGGATGTGGCCGAACGCGCGCATCGGCGTGATGGGCGGCGAGCAGGCCGCCAGCGTGCTGGCCACTGTCAAGCGCGACGGCATCGAGGCCAAGGGTGGGCAGTGGAGTCCCGAGCAGGAAGCGGCGTTCAAGCAACCGATCCTGGACCAGTTCGCGCACCAGGCCCACCCGTACTTCGCCAGCGCCCGGCTGTGGGACGACGGCGTGATCGACCCGGCCGACACGCGGCGCGTGCTGGCGCTGGCGATCAGCGCGAGCCTGAACGCGCCGATCCCCGAGCGGCCGCAGTTCGGCGTTTTCCGGATGTAGCAGGTGGTCGGGAGCCTCTCGTGACGCTGCCTCTGTCGTTCGAGCGATCTTCCGCGTTCGGCCCGGATCGGCCCGGTGAGACCGGCCGTATGTTCGGGTTCCACCGGCGCGCGAGCCGACGGCAGCGGGTGCCCTTCCGCTCCATGTCCCCCGCCACCGGCCTGCGGCCGCTGGCTCCTCCTTTACTTGCGCGCAAGGGCACCCGCTGCCCTCGGCAGGCCACGGCGTTGGCTGGCCCCGGTCGTACATCCCCGGCGGTGGTCTTTGCGTCACGCCGCAGACCGCTCGCGTTCTTGTCGCTCCGGCTCCCTCTCGCGCGATTCGGTGGCGCCTAGGACCATGCACACCGAGCCTCACCTGACGCCAGAGCACGAACTGCTGCGTGAGCAGGTCGCGCGATTCCTGGCGCGTGAGGTCGAGCCGCATGGCGACGCCTGGGAAGCCGCCGGCAAGGTTCCGCGCGAGGTGCTGCGCAAGATGGGTGCGGCCGGCATGCTGGGGCTGGTGTTCGAGCCCGAATACGGCGGTGCCGGCGCCGACGCGCTGACGAACCTGGTCTTCGCCGAGGCATTGAGCCAGAGCACCTACGGCGGATTCGTCATCACCGTGCTGGTGCACACCGACATGGCCGGCCCGCACCTGCACCACGCCGGCAATGCGGCGCAGAAGGCGCGCTGGATGCCCGGCGTCACGAGCGGTGAGCTGATCACCGCGGTCGCGATCACCGAGCCCGGCGCCGGCAGCGACGTCGCCGGGCTGCGCACCCGCGCCCGGCGCGACGGCGCGCACTGGGTGATCGATGGCAGCAAGCTCTTCATCACCAATGGCGTGCACGCCGACCTCGTGTTCGTCGCCGCACGCACCGGCGAGGGTCCGCGCGCGATCTCGATCTTCGCGGTCGAGAAGGGCACGCCGGGCTTCGTCGTCGGCCGCGCGCTCGACAAGACCGGCTGGCGCAGCAGCGACACCGCAGAGCTGCACTTCGACGGCTGCCGCGTGCCGGCAACGCACCTGCTCGGCGAGCCGGACCAGGGCTTCTATGCGGTGATGAAGAACTTCCAGACCGAGCGCATCGCGCTGGCGGCGATGGCGGTCGGCCACTGCACGCAGGCGCTCCGGCTCGCGCTCGATCATGTGCGCACACGCACCGCGTTCGGCGGCACGCTGTGGGACAAGCAGTCGGTGCGCCAGCGGCTCGCGATGTGCGACGCGAAGACGCGCGCCGCGCGTGCCTACCTGTACCACTGCGCCTGGCGGGTCACGCAGGGCCACGACGTCGTGCAGGACGTGTCGCTGCTGAAGGCGCTCACCGGCGAGCTGGTCAACGAGGTGACGCAGACCTGCCAGCAGTTCCACGGCGGCATGGGCTTCATGACCGGCACGCCGGTCGAGCGGCTGTGGCGCGACGCGCGGGTGCTGGCGATCGGCGGCGGCGCCACCGAAGTCATGCTCGACGAAGCCGCCAAACGTTATTGAGGACCCAGGACACCCGCCGATGAGCACGCTCGACATCCAGATCCACGGGCCAGTGGCGCGGATCACCTTGAACCGCCCGGAAGTCCGCAACGCCTTCAACGACGGCGTCATCGCGGAGCTGTCGCAGGCCTTCGAGCAGCTGGGCGCCGACCCGGCGCTGCGCGCCGTCGTGCTGGGTGGCCACGGCAAGGCCTTCTGCGCCGGCGCCGACCTCGGCTGGATGCGCGAGATGGCGGGCTATGACTGGGAACACAACCGCGCCGACGCCGAGCGGCTGGCCGCGATGCTGTGGGCCGGCTACACCTGCCCGCTGCCTGTCGTCGGCCGCATTCACGGCGACTGTTACGCCGGCGGCATGGGCCTGGCGGCGATCTGCGACGTGCGGGTCGCGGCCACGGGTGTGCAGTTCTGCCTCAGCGAGGCCCGTCTGGGGCTGTTGCCGGGCACCATCGCCCCTTACGTGGTGCGCGCGCTCGGCGAGGCGGCGGCGCGGCGCTACTTCATCACCGCCGAACGTTTCGACGCCACGCGTGCGCTCAGTCTCGGCTTCGTGCACGAGGTCGTGCCGGCGGAGGCACTGGACCGCACCGTCGACGGCATCGTCGCGGCACTGGTGGCCAACGGGCCGGCGGCGGTGAAGGCCTGCAAGGCGCTCGTGCACGACGTCGCCGGCCGGCCGATCAGCGCCGAGCTGCGGGCCGACACCGCACGCCGCATCGCCGACATTCGCGCCACTGATGAAGGTCGCGAGGGCGTCAGAGCCTTCCTGAACAAACGGGAGCCGGCATGGCGGACCCCACGCTGAGTCTGGGCACCGGCGAGCTGCTCGCGGTCGCGGCGGCGCTCGGCTGGGCGAGCGGGCTGCGCCTGTACGCCGTCGTGTTCCTGACCGGCCTCGCGGGCTGGCTCGGCTGGGTGCCGTTGCCGAGCGGCTTGCAGCTGCTGGAGCAGCCGGTCGTGCTGTGGGGCAGCGGTGCGATGTTCGCGCTCGAGTTCCTGGCCGACAAGATCCCGTTCGTCGATTCGGTCTGGGACGCGCTGCACACGGTGATCCGCATCCCGGCCGGCGCGGCGCTGGCGGCCGGCGTGTTCGGCTTCGACGGCAGCCAGATCGCGTTGCTCGCCGGCCTGATGGGCGGCACGCTGGCGGCCACCAGCCATGTCGCCAAGGCCAGCACTCGCGCGGCCATCAACACCTCGCCCGAGCCGTTCTCGAACATCGGTGTATCGCTGCTCGGCGACGCCGCGGTGCCCGCGATGTTGTGGCTGTCGTGGGAACATCCGTGGGCTTTCGCCGTCGCGCTGGCGGCGGCGTTGGTGATCGCGCTCACGCTCACCGCGCTGACGCTCAAGTTCCTGCGCGCGCTGTGGCGCCGCTTCCGCGGCCGCGGCGGTGACGCGCTCGCGGTCTGAGCATCACCACGGGGCCGACCAGATGTTCCAGAAGATCCTGATCGCCAACCGGGGCGAAATCGCCTGTCGCGTCGCCGCCACCGCGCGGCGCCTGAGCGTGCGCACGGTGGCCGTGTACTCCGACGCCGATGCGCAGGCGCGCCATGTCGCTGCGTGTGACGAGGCGGTGCACATCGGCGCCGCGCCGGCGCGCGAGAGCTACCTGCGCTGGCAGCGCATTCTCGACGCGGCGCTGGCCACCGGGGCGCAGGCGGTGCACCCCGGTTACGGCTTCCTGAGCGAGAACGAGGACTTCGCGCGGGCCTGCGCCGAGGCCGGGCTGGTCTTCATCGGCCCGCCCCCCGCGGCGATCGCGGCGATGGGCAGCAAGGCGGCCGCGAAGACGCTGATGGAACGCGCCGGCGTGCCGCTGGTGCCGGGCTACCACGGCACCGACAACGACCCCGCGCGGCTCGCCGCCGAGGCCGCGCGCATCGGCTACCCGGTGCTGATCAAGGCCAGTGCCGGCGGCGGCGGCAAGGGCATGCGGCGGGTGGACGACGCCGCCGCATTCGGCGCCGCGCTGGTGTCGTGCCAGCGGGAGGCCCAGTCCAGCTTCGGCGACGACCATGTGCTGGTCGAGCGCTACGTCACGCGGCCGCGCCACGTCGAGATCCAGGTCTTCGCCGACACGCAAGGCAGCTGCATCCACCTGTTCGAGCGCGACTGCTCGGTGCAACGGCGCCACCAGAAGGTGCTCGAGGAAGCGCCGGCGCCGGGCCTGAGCGACGCCCGGCGCGCCGAGATGGGCGCGGCGGCGGTGGCGGCGGCCACCGCGGTGGGTTACGTCGGCGCCGGCACGGTCGAGTTCATCGCCGAGCCGACGGCCGATGGCAGCGATGTGCGCTTCTACTTCATGGAGATGAACACGCGGCTGCAGGTCGAGCACCCGGTGACGGAGGCGATCACCGGGCTCGACCTCGTCGAATGGCAGTTGCGCGTCGCCGCCGGCGAGCCGCTGCCGCGGCGCCAGGATCAGTTGAAGGTGCACGGCCACGCGATCGAGGCGCGCATCTGCGCGGAGAACCCGGACAAGCATTTCCTGCCCGCCACCGGCACGCTGGTGGCGGCGCGCTGGCCGGAGCACGTTGCATTCCGCCGCAATGCCGACGCCGAGCCCTTCCACGATCCGGCGCCGGTGCGCATCGACCGCGGCTTCGACGAAGGCGACACCATCACGCCGCACTACGACTCGATGATCGCCAAGCTGATCGTCTGGGGCGCTGACCGCGCGCAGGCGCTGGCGCGGCTCGATGCGGCGCTGCGCGAGACGCACCTGGTCGGGCTGCACACCAACGTCGCGTTCCTGCACCGGGTGGTGAACACACGCGCCTTCGCGAGCGCCGACCTCGACACCGCACTCATCGAGCGTGAGCATGCGGCGCTGTTCGAGCGCCCGCCGCTGGCGCCGGAGCTCGCTGCGGCCGGCGTCGTGGCGCTGGCGCAGCAGGACGAACGTGCTCTCGAGGATGCCGATCCCTGGAGCCGGCGCGACGGCTGGCGCCTGCACGGCGGCGCGCGCCGACGCTTCGACATCGAGGTCGACGACGCGCAGCACGCCGTCGTGCTGACCCGCCTGCACGATGGCGCCACCGTGCTCGAGCTCGGCGGCACGCAGTGGCCGTTCAGCGCGCGCGCGCTGGGCGACCACCGGCACGACCTGACCCTGGGGGAGCGCCGGCTGCGGCTGGCCGTCTACCGGCACGGCGATCGGGTCGCGGTGTTCGCGCCCGAAGGCAGCGCCGTCGTGACCGAGATCGACCTCATCGCGCACGCGGGCGATCGTGCGGTCGACGGCGGCCGCCTGACCGCGCCGATGCCGGGCAAGGTGATCGCGCTGCTGGTTCAGGCCGGCGACCGGGTCGAGCGCGGGCAGGCGGTTGCGGTGATGGAGGCGATGAAGATGGAGCACACGCTGCACGCACCGCGCGACGGCGACGTCGGCGAGCTGCTGTGCGCGGTCGGCGAGCAGGTCGCCGAAGGCGCTGAGCTGCTGCGCCTGAACCCGGCATGAGCTCGCCGGGCCGCCCCAAGGGCGAATTCCGAAGGGCGCAGCCCGAAGGCAGT
>JBDTUO010000018.1:0-17540 GCA_040007675.1 Rubrivivax sp. | reverse complement strand
GTTACGCTCGCTCCCATGAACGACGCCAGCAGCCCCTCGATCATCATCGTCACCGGCGCCTCGCGCGGCCTCGGGCGCGCCCTCGCGGCGCAGCTGCTGGCGCAGCCCGGCCACCACGTGCTGGCCATCGCGCGCCACCCCGATCCGGCGCTCGGCGCCGTCGCGCCCGCCGCCGGTTCGCGCCTCAGCAGCTGGACGCTGGACCTGGCGCAGGCCGTCGATGCGGCCGATCGCCTGGCGGACTGGCTCGGCCGCCAACCTCCGGCCGACGCGACACTGATCAACAACGCCGCCGCGCTGTCGACTCCGGCGACGCTCAGCGCGTCCGACGCCGTCGAACTGGTCGCTGCGCTGCGCGTCGGGCTCGAAGCTCCGCTGCTGCTGACCGCGGCCTTCCTGCGCGGCACCGCGGGCTGGCCCGGTGTCGCGCGCAAGGTGCTCAACATCTCGTCCGGCCTCGGCCGGCGCGCGATGGCCGGCGCCGCCGGCTACTGCGCCGCCAAGGCCGGAATGGACCACTTCACGCGCGCTGTCGCGCTCGAGGAAGCGGCGCTGGCGCACGGCGCGCGCATCGTCTCGCTCGCGCCCGGCGTCATCGACACCGACATGCAGGTCCAGTTGCGCGCCGCCGATCGGGGCCAGTTCCCCGAAGGCGCGCGCTTCGCCGACCTGAAGGCGCAGGGGCTGCTCGACAGCCCGGACGCCGCGGCGGCCAAGGTGCTGCGCGTGCTGGCGCGGCCGGACTTCGGCGTCGAGCCGATCGCCGACGTGCGCGACGCCTGAGCGCCGGCCCGGTCGCGCTATGCGGCGCCACCCGCCGGTGCCGCCAGCCAGACCTCGACGTCGCGCTTCAGGCGGCGCAGGTCCGCTTCGCGCGTGTACATCATGTGGCCGGCATCGTAGGTGTGGTGCGTGATGCGCGTGCGCACGTCCGCCGGCACGTCGAGTTGAGCGAGCGTCCAGTCGCTGGCGCTGTACGGGGTGCCGAGGTCGTACAGGCCGCTCGCGACCAGCACCTTCATCAGCGGGTTGCGGCGCAGCGCGCGGGCGAGGTCGGGCGTGGTGTCGGTGTAGCCGTTGCCCCGCGCATCGCCGCGGTTCCAGTCCCACTGCTTGTGCACGTCCATCGACAGCAGCGCGTAGCGGGCATCGATCGTCAGCCCGAGCGTGTCGGCATACCAGGCCAGGCCGGCCGATGCATAGGCCGGCGCGATCGCCTCTATGCCGGGGTCGAACTCCCACTCGCGCGTGCGGCGGGCGGCCATCGGTGCGGTCGCGCGGGCATCGAGGCGGCCGACGATGCGGCCGCGTGAGCGCAGCGCCTCGAAGAAGTAGTCCTGGTCGTCGATGCGCAGGTCACGCTGCTCGATCAGCGTGCGCGACAGCCCGGTCAGCTCGGCGATCCGGCGCGCCACGCGCGTGCGACGCGCAGGTGCCAGGCGCGCGCCCGCATGCAGTGCGCCCAGGTAGTCGTCGCCGACGAAGGCCTCTGCCGCCGCGCGCGCCGCCTGCGGCGATGCCGCCAGCGTGCCTTTCAGCAACCCGTGGTATTGCGACACGCCGGCCAGCGCCGGCAGCAGCAAGGCATGCGGCAGGTGGTTGCCGGGCGCGAACACCAGCGTCTGCAGGCTCATCGCGCACGACACGAGGATGACGCCGTCGACCTGCACGCCGTCGGCCTGCAGCGCGTCCGCCATGGCCGCGACGCGCGTCGTGCCATAGCTCTCGCCGGCGAGGAACACCGGCGCGCCCCAGCGGCGGTGGCGCGTGAGCCACAGGCGGACGACGGCGGCCAGGGCCTCGACGTCGCCGTCGACCGACAACAGTCGCTTGCGCTCGTCGCCGTCGACCGCGGCCGACCAGCCGGTATGCGGTGGATCGACGAACACGAGGTCGAAGTGGGCCAGCCAGCTGAGCGGGTTGTCGACCACGGAAAACGGTGCCGCCGCGGCCGATCCGTCGTCCGGCACCACCACGCGCTTCGGCCCGAGCGCGCCGAACTGCAGCCACATCGACGCCGCCCCGGGCCCCCCGTTGAACGCGAAGCAGACCGGGCGCAGCGCGCGGGCCGGAGGGGACGCTAACGCCGACGCCGACGCCGACGCCGGTGAGTCCACGAGGTAGTGCGTGACCATCACCGCGGCGAGCGGCGGCGCACTGTCCAGCCCCGCCTTGGCGACCGGCAGGAAACTCGCGCCGACCTCGTAGCCCAGCGTCTCGCCGTCGGCGCTGCGCAGCACGCCGCTGCCGCGCGCCGGCGCGCGGCTGAGCAAGCCGTCGATGCGCTCACGCTGGCGGGCTGCGGCATCCGTCGAGACGGCCGCCGCGGTGGCGGGAGCGGACACAGGGGATTCGGTGGACATGCAGACTCCTGACAGGCGGCGCTGGGCGCGGCTCCGCAGCGGGCACGATAACGTGGCGCTGCGCTCGGATAATCGACCGATGCCTGGAACCCGACTGCTGCGCATCTTCGTCACCGGCCTGCTCGCAGCCCTGCCGCTGGCAGCCACCGCGGGCGTGCTCTGGTGGGCGACCCGGCTGCTGGTGCGCTGGCTCGGCCCACAGAGCCCGGTCGGCCAGCTGTTCGTCGCCCTCGGTCTCGGCGTCGCCGGCTCCGAGGCCTTGGGTTACGCGCTCGGCATTACGCTCGTGGCGGCGATGATCTTCGGCCTCGGGCTGCTCGTCGAGGCTGGCCTGCAGCGGGGTCTGGTGCGGCTGGTCGATGCGGTCGTCGGCCGCATCCCCATCGTGCGCAGCGTCTACGAGATGGTGCAGAAGGTGGTCGGCCTGTTCGCCCAGCGCGAGGGCGACGGCATGAAGTCGATGAGCGCGGTCTGGTGCCATTTCGGCGGCGTGCCGACCGACGGATCACCGGGGCGTGCGGCGGTGCTGGGCTTGCTGTCGACGCCGGTGCCGGTGCTGATCGGCGGCCGCCCGTATTTCGGCGTCATCGTGCCCAGCGCGCCGGTGCCGGTCGGCGGGGGGCTGCTCTACCTGCCGCAGGACTGGGTCGTCCCGGCAGGGCTCGGCGCGGAAGCGCTGACGAGCATCTACGTGTCGATGGGGATGACGTCGGCACAGCACCTGGGCGGCGCCGCGGCGGTGCCCGCACGCGCACCGGAACCCCCACCTGCACCCGCACCCGCGTCGTCGTCTCCCCCGCGGCCGCGCACGCCGCCGGCGCCCCCGTGACGGCGGCGCTGTGCGGCCGCGCTCAACCGGCGGTCAACAGCGCCGCGTAGCGCGCGAGGTCGACGTTGCCGCCGCTGACGATCACGCCGATCCGCCGGCCGCGCAGGTCCGGCAGGCCGGCGGCCCCGCCGTCGGCGAGCAGTGCGGCGGCGGCGAGCGCGCCGGTCGGCTCGACCACGAGCTTCATGCGCTCGGCGAAGAAGCGCATCGCCTGCACCAGTTGGGCGTCGTCGACCGTGACGATGCCGCGCACCAGCGCCTGGATGACCGGAAAGGTCAGCGTGCCACTGGCCTGCGTCTGCGCACCGTCGGCGATCGTCTGCGGGGTCGGGATCGAGACGATGCGGCCCAGGGCAAGGCTCTGGCGCGTGTCGTCGCCGGCCGCCGGCTCGACGCCCCAGACCGCGCAGTCTGGCGCCAGCGCCGCCGCGGCCACGGCGCAGCCGCTGATCAGCCCGCCGCCGCCGACGCACACCAGCAGCGCGTCCAGCCCCGGCGCGTCCTCCAGCAACTCGAGCGCCGCAGTGCCCTGCCCGGCCATGACCTGCGCGTGGTCGTAGGGTGGCACCAGCGTCATGCCGCGCTCGACCGCCCAGCGGCGGCCGATCGCCTCGCGGTCCTCGGTGTAGCGGTCGTACAGCACGACCTCGCTGCCGGCGCAACCGCCGCGCTGGTACTCGCGCGTCGCCGCGAGCTTCGCCGGCGGCGCGTCGTGCGGCATCACGATCACCGACGGCAGGTCGAGCAGGCGCGCCGCGAGTGCGACCGCCTGCGCGTGGTTGCCCGAGCTGAACGCGACAGCGCCGGCACGCCGCTGTTCGGGCGTGAACTGCACCAGCGTGTTGTACGCGCCGCGGAACTTGAACGCGCCCATGCGCTGCAGGTTCTCGCACTTGAAGAACAGCTCTGCGCCGCAGCGCGCGTCCGCGGTGCGCGAGCGCAGCACCGGCGTGCGGTGGACAACGCCGGCCAGGCGCGCGGCGGCGGCGCGCACGTCGTCGAAGGTGATCGCGAGGCTCATCGGCCGATGCTAGTGCAGGTGCTCAGCCCGGACCCTGGAACCCGTCGCGACGAAAGGTCAGGACCAGCGTGTCGCGCCAACCCGGCACCCCGGGGGCGAGCGGCTGGATCGGCGTGCTCTCATGGATCACCCGTTCGTCGTCGAGCAGCAGCACGCTCCACGGCTCGTCGAGCGTGAAGCGCAGGCCCTGCGGGCCACGCACGTCGAAGACCCGGGTCTCGCCACCCTTGATCGCATGGCGCTCGACCAGCACCACGGCGACGAGGTCGACGCCGTCGCGGTGCGCCCCTTCCGGTGTCGGCCGGCCGATGCCGTCGGCAGTGTCGATGCGGAACGGGTGCGCCTCGACGTACCAGGGCTCGTCCGGCGCGCTGCCGCGCAGCCGCGCCGCGACGCCGCCAAGGGCCGCCAGCAGCGCCGCCCAGTCCGGGTCACGGGCCAGCGCGGGCGGCAGCGGCTCGAACCAGCGTTCGAGCCCGCCGTGCAGGGCGTTGTATTCGATCGGCTGCCAGTGGGGGCGCGCCGGGGCGGCACTGACGCGCGCGGGGGCGGTCGCCGTTGTCGTGGCGTCGGCGGGCGCGGCGACGACGACGAAGCAGCCGTGCCGCCGGTAGCGGTAGCGCCCACCATCGCGCAGGTGCGGGTCTGGCGGCAGCGTCTGCCACAGCGCAGCCCAGCGCGCAGGCGCGGTGGCGTCCAGCGCGGCCAGCGCACGCAGCGACGCGGCGTCCAGCACCGCGTAGCCGGCGCTCAGGAGCTGGCGGTCGAGGTCGCCGAGGAAGGTCAGCGGTGGCGTCGGGCTCATTGGAATCGGGAGGCAGGCGGCGCGGCAGTTCGCACGCCACCGGAGTGTGCCCTGCAATCGGGTGTCGTCCGCCTGGCGTGCTGCTGCGTTGTCGGTGCAGGATGAACGCACTGCCCCCGCTCGAACGCCACGCGCTGCACATCGTCGACCTCGTCGACTTCAAATGGCTGATGGCGCACGAAGGCCATGCCGTGCACGTCGACCGGCTGCAGCACGACCCCGCCTACGCGACCGAGCAACTTGCGCTGGCCGACGCCTCGCCCACCGGCGCGCTGCGGCACGTCGCGCAGCGGCTGCGGGGGGCGTTGCTGGCGGCGCCCGGCTGAGCCTCAGACCGGCGGCCGACTTTCAGGCGCCGTCGGCGCGCGCGAGTTCGGTCGCGCGCAGTTCGGTCTTCAGTACCTTGCCATAGGCGTTCTTCGGCAGCGCGTCGACGAAGCGCCAGGCCTTCGGCCGCTTGTAGCGGGCGATGCGGTCCAGGCAATGGGCGTCCAGCGCCGCGGCCTCCAGCGGTGACGCCGCCACCACGTAGGCGACCAGCGACTCGCCCCAGGCCGGGTCGGGCCGGCCGATCACCGCCACCTCGGCCACCGCGGGGTGCTCCAGCAGGCACTCCTCGACCTCGCGCGGGTAGACGTTGTGTCCTCCGCTGATGACGAGGTCCTTGCTGCGGTCGAGCAGGGTCAGGAAACCCTCGTCGTCGAGCCGGCCGATGTCGCCGGTCCACAGCCAGCCGTCGCGCAGCGCCTCGGCGCTCGCCTCAGGCTGCTGCCAGTAGCCGGCCATCACGACCTCGCCGCGCACACAGACCTCGCCGGTCTCGCCGACCGGCCGTGCCGACCCGTCGGGCGCGCGGATCGACAGCTCGACCATCGGCTGCGCCACGCCGACCGACGCCACCCGTTCGCGCCAGCGCGGGTGCTCGCGCGCCTCGATGACCGCCTTGCCCAGCACCGTGATCGTCATCGGGCTCTCGCCCTGGCCGTAGATCTGCGCCAGGTGCGGTCCGAGCGCGTCTCGCGCCGCCTCGAAGTCCGCCAGGTACATCGGCGCGCCGCCGGCGACGATGGTCGCCCAGCCGTCGAGCGGTGGCCGCGCCAGCGCGGCGTAGGCGGCAAGTCGGCGCACGGTCGTCGGCGCCGCGAAGCACGACGCGTGGCGCCAGTGCGCGGCGAGCGCGAAGCACTCGGCCTCGTCGAGCGCCGCGGCCCGCGGCAGCACGTTGACGCCGGCGTTCATCACGTAGGCCAGGTGGTACAGCCCGCAGCCGTGCGACAGCGGCCCGGGATGCAGGCAGGTGTCGCCGGGCGCCACCGGCTGCACCGTCGCGACGTAGGCCAGCGTCGCCCAGCGCAGGTTGCGCATCGTCAGCGTGACGCCCTTGGGTCGCCCGGTGGTGCCGCTGGTGTAGAAGAGCCAGGCCGGGTCGTCCTCGGTGCGAGTGGCTGGCACGGCCATCGGCTCGCCCTGCGGCAGCGTCTGCAGCGGCGTGCAGCCGGGCGGCAGGTGGCCGTCCAGCGCCTCGGCGTGCTTCGCATCGACGACCACGCGCCGCGCGCCGGCGTGGTCGAGTATCCAGCCCGCCTCTCGGCCGTGCAGCCGCGCGTTGACCGGCACCGCGACGCCACCGGCCCACCAGACCGACCACAGCGCCAGCAGGTAGCCCGGCGCGTTGTCCATGAACAGGCCGACCCGGTCGCCCGGCAGCAGGCCTTCGGCGACCAGCCCGGCGCCGCCGCGCGCCGCGGCGTCGGCGAAGGCCGCGTAGTGGTGACTGACGACGGTGCCGTGCGCGATCGCCGGCCGCGTGCCGTGGACTTGCGCGCTGCGCTGCAGCCACAGGGCGAGGTTCATGGTGTGCGGTTCAGGCGGCGTCGCCGTAACGCCGGCGCGCCAGCGCCGCGCCGGCGGCGAGCGCCTTCAGCTTGGCCTCGGCGACGCCGCGGCTCATCGGCGCCAGGCCGCAGTTGGTGCAGGGAATCAGCCGCTCGCGCACGACGTGCTGCAGCGCCCGCCCTATCGTGTCGGCCACCTCCTCCGGCGTCTCGATGGCATCGCTCGCGACGTCGATCACGCCGACCATCACGTCCTTGCCGGCCAGCAGGCCCATCAGCTCGGCCGGCACGCGCGAGTGGCAGCACTCGAGCGACACCTGGTCGATGCGGCTCGCCGCCAGTGCCGGAAAGACCTGCTCGTACTGGCGCCACTGCGCACCGAGGCCGTCCTTCCACTGCCGGTTGGCATCGATGCCGTAGCCGTAGCAGATGTGGACCGCGGTCTTGCAGCGCAGCCCCTCGGCGGCGCGCTCGAGCGCACGCACGCCCCAGCCGGCGGCGTCGGCCATGTAGACGTTGAACGCCGGCTCGTCGAACTGCACGACGTCCACGCCGTCGGCCTCCAGCGCCCGGGCCTCCTGGTTCAGCAACTCGGCGAAGGCGAACGCCATCTGCTCGCGGTCGCCGTAGTGGCGGTCGGCGACGGTGTCGACGATCGTCATCGGGCCGGGCAGCGTGAACTTGATGGGCCGCGTCGTCTGCGCGCGCAGGTAGCGCGCCTCGGCGCCGTGCACGTGGCCGCGCAGCGCCAGCGGCGCGACCACCTGCGGCACCATCGCCTTGTAGCGGTCGGCGCGGATGCCCATCTCGACCTTGTGCTCGAAGTCGATGCCGTCGACCTGCTCGAGAAAACCGTGCACGAAGTGCTGCCGGCTCTGTTCGCCATCGCCGACGATGTCGATGCCGGCGGCCTCCTGGTGCGCCAGCCACAAACGGGTGGCATCGAGCTTGGCCTGCGCGAGGGCGTCGCCGGCCAGCGCCCAGCGCGGCCAGAGCTTTTCGGTCTCGGCCAGCCAGGCCGGCTTCGGCAGGCTGCCGGCGATCGTGGTGGGAAACATGGCGGACACGCTCCTGGGAGGTTGTTCTTGCGGTGGTCATGCCGCAGTTCGTGCGCGCCGAGCGTAGCGCGCGCGACGGCGGGCGAGAATCGGCGCCACCCCGATGACCGCACCCGCCACCCGCATCGCCGCGCCCGCCTCGGCCGCGCCGTCGATCCGCGCCTCGCTGCGCACGCCGGCGTTCCGCGCGCTGCTGACCGGCGGCACGCTGTACTTCGTCGGCAACTTCATGCAGTCCACCGCCGCGGCGTGGATGATGGTCGCGCTGACCGGCTCGTCCTTCCTCGCCGCGCTGGTGCAGACGGCGGTGTTCCTGCCGATGTTCCTGTTTGCGCTGCCGGCCGGCGTGTTGGGCGACATCGCCGACCGCCGGCGGCTGATGCTGCTCGCGCTGTGGGCGCAGGCGGTCGTGGTCGCGCTGCTGGCGCTGCTCGGTCTGCTCGGCTGGGCCGGACCGGGCAGCGTGTTGTTCCTGATCTTCCTGGCCGGCTGCTGCACCGCGCTGATGTCGCCGGCGTGGAACTCCACCATCGGCGACTCGATACCGCGCGAGGAGCTGCCGCAGGCGATCACGCTCGTCGGCATCGCGTACAACGCCGCGCGTGCGCTCGGGCCGGCCTTCGCCGGGGCGGTGTTCGCGCTCGGCGGCGCGGGGCCGAACTTCCTCGCCGCGCTGGTCGGCACGCTGGTGATGATCGAGGCGATCCGGCGTCACCCGCCGGCGCCGCACCCGCCGTCGCGCTTGCCCGCGGAGCGCCTGTGGGGCGGCATGGCGAGTGGCCTGCGCTTCGCCTGGCACTCGCCGGTGGTCTACGCGCAACTGGTGCGCACGGTGGCCTACGCCAGTGCCGGCTCGGCGCTGTGGGCCCTGCTGCCGGCGATCGCGGCCCAGCGACTCGGCATGGGCGCGGCCGGATTCGGATTGCTGATGGCGTGCATGGGCACCGGCGCCGTCACCGCCGGCTTCGTGATCGGCCGGGTGCGGGTGCGCTTCGGCCTCGAGCGGCTTATCGCCGGCGGCTGCATCGGGTTTGCGCTGGCGATGCTGGTCACCGCGCTGGTGAGCTGGCGCTGGGGCGTCTACCTCGCGCTGCTGCTGGCGGGAGCGTCGTGGATGGCCGTCATGTCGACCTTCAACACCGCGACCCAGACCAGCGCGCCGGCCTGGGTACGCTCACGCGCGCTGGCGATGCACACGCTGTGCGCGCTCGGCAGCTTCGCGCTCGGCGCCGCCGTGTGGGGCGCGCTGTCAGACCTGATCGGCCTGCGCGTCGTGCTCGGCACGGCCGCGGCGCTGATGCTGGCCGGCCCGCTGCTGGCGCGCCGCTACCCGCTGCGCATGGGCGAGGCGCGCGACGTCACGCAGGCGGTGCCCTGGGAAGACCTGTTCGTCGCCCAGGAGCCTGCCCCGGAGGCCGGGCCGGTGGCGGTCGAGTTCGGCTACCGGATCCGGCCGCAGGACGCCGAGGATTTTCTGGCGGTCGTCGGCGAACTGCGCGCGCCGCGCCAACGCGACGGCGCCACCTTCTGGCGGATCTACCGCGACCTGTCGGACCCGACGCGCTTCGTCGAGCGCTTCATCGTGTCGTCGTGGGCCGACTACCTGCACCAGCGCGCCCGCGCCACGCTGGCCGACCATGCGATCGAGGAACGCGTGCGCGCCTTCGTCGCCGACGGCGCAGCAGTGACGACGGCGCACTACATCGCCGAGCGCTGAGCACATTCGGCACGCACCGCATCACGCCGCCGAGACGTCGATGTGGTAGGTGCCCCAGGGGCACAGCGCGAAGCGGTCCTTGAGCGGCTTGGCGGCCAGTTCGGGCACCCGGTCGGCATCGATCACGGCCCACAGCGGCCCCAGCCCGCCGAGCGGCATAGGTTCATCGTCGAGGTGGGTCGCCAGCACGACGCGCAGCCGCGTCACCTCGGCCAGCGTCGGCTTGACCGCATAGCCGTCGAGCGCGCGCAGCAGCACGGTGGCACCGGCTGCGCCGGTGGTGACGCCGGCGGCCTTCAGCACCTCGACCAGCAACGGGCCGCGCAGCCTGTGGGGTCGGGCGTCGTACTCGAGCGTCGGCGTGATCTGCACCGACGGCAGCGCGTTCAGCGCACCGAAGTCGAACGCCATCGCCTTCTGAAACGCGATCTTCTGCTTGACCATCAGCTGGTCCAGTGCGGGATCGAGCGGGCCGCGATTGGTGTGACCGATCGCGCCGGTGACGGTGAGCAGGGCCGGGCCGCGTTGCGCGGCGGCGGCCGTGGCGGCCCTGGCGTGGCGCGACAACGCCAATGCGGCGCCGGTCAGGGCCGCGAACCCGGTCAGTACTTGACGCTTGTGCATGCGCACGCTCCTGTGTCGGGCACGGGCACGCATCATCGTCGACCCGGTGTGATCGGTGTACCCCACGCAACGCGGGCGTCCGCGGTCAAACGCACATCCCCCTGCGCTCGCCCGGCAACCGCGACGGCCCGACAATGCCGGCATGCATGACACGTCTTCCTACACACCGCCACGGGTCTGGACCGCGCCCGCCGCCAACGGCGGGCGCTTCGCCAGCATCAACCGGCCTGTCGCCGGGCCGACCCACGAGCAGGCGCTGCCGGTCGGGCGGCACCCGCTGCAGTTGTATTCGCTGGCCACGCCGAACGGCGTCAAGGTCACCGTAATGCTGGAAGAGCTGCTGGCGATCGGCCACCGCGGCGCCGAGTACGACGCCTGGTTGATCAAGATCGGCGACGGTCAGCAGTTCGGCAGCGGCTTCGTCGCGGCCAACCCGAACTCGAAGATCCCGGCGCTGATGGACCACAGCGGGCCGGCGCCGGTGCGCGTGTTCGAGTCCGGTGCGATCCTGCTCTACCTGGCCGAGAAGTTCGGCAGCGCCTTCCTCCCGGAAGCCGGTGCGGCGCGCGCCGAATGCCTCTCGTGGCTGTTCTGGCAGATGGGCAGTGCGCCCTTCCTCGGTGGCGGCTTCGGCCACTTCTATGCCTATGCCCCGAGCAAGATCGAATACGCGATCGACCGCTATGCGATGGAAGTCAAGCGCCAGCTCGACGTGCTCGACCGGCGCCTCGCGGAGCACGAGTTCCTGGCCGGCGACGACTACACCGTGGCCGACATCTCGGCCTGGCCCTGGTACGGCGCGCTCGCCAAGGGCCTGCTGTACGACGCGGGCGAATTCCTGCAGGTACAGGACTACCGGCATGTGCAGCGTTGGGCCGACCGGATCGCCGAGCGACCCGCCGTGCAGCGCGGTCGCATGGTCAACCGCACCTGGGGCCAGCCTTCGAGCCAGCTGCACGAGCGTCACGACGCGGGCGATTTCGACACCCGCACGCAGGACAAGCTGATCCCGGCGCCCTGACCTCCACGTCCCCGCCCGCCCGCCTCACGCGAGACCCGCATGACGATCACCCTTTACGACTGCGCGACAGCGCCGAGCCCGCGACGCGCGCGCATCCTGCTCGCCGAGAAGGGCGTGGCGCATGCCACGATCGAGGTGGACCTGCGGCACGGCGAACACCTGGGTGAGGCCTACCGCGCGCTGAACCCGCAGTGCACGGTGCCGGCGCTGGCCACCGACGACGGTCTGCTGCTGACCGACAACGCGGCGATCACGGCCTACCTCGAGGCCCGCTTCCCCACGCCGGCGCTGCTCGGCGACACGCCGTCTGCGAAGGCCGAGATCGCGAGCTGGCAGTGGCGCGTGGAGTTCGAGGGCCTGGGCGCGATCGCCGAGGCGCTGCGCAACAGCGCACCGGCGATGGCCGACCGCGCGCTGCCCGGCCCGGTGAACTACGCGCAGATCCCCGAGCTCGCGCAGCGCGGGCTGCGGCGGGTGCGGCAGTTCTTCGCGCTGCTGAATGAGCGCCTGGCCGGGCGCGAGTTCGTCGCCACCCACCGCTTCAGCGTCGTCGACATCACCGCGGTGGTGGCGGTCGACTTTGCGCGCGTCGTGAAGATCAAGCCCGACGAGCTGCAGCACCCGCACCTGCTGCGCTGGCGCGCGGCGATGGCGCAGCGACGGTCGATGTCGCTCTGACCGCCGCCTCCGCAGCCGTCGCGCGGGTCACGCGGTCGCCGGCCGCGTTCCGCGCAGTCGGCCGACGCCCCGTGCCAGCACCCGCCACAGCGCGCGGATGCCGAACAGCGTGAGCACCGCCTCACCCAGCGTGACGACGAACGCGAGCCCCGTGTTCCAGCGCGCATCGCGCCGGCGGAACTTGGCGACGGCGCGGTCGCGCGAGACCTCGATGCTGTCGTAGAAGCTCGGGATCACGAGCAGCGTCAGCAACGTGCTGGTGATCACGCCGCCGATGATCGCCACCGCCATCGGACGGTAGAACTCGCCGCCTTCGCCGACGCCGACCGCCACCGGCATCATGCCGGCGATGAGCGCAAAGGTCGTCATCAGGATCGGCCGCAGTCGCTGGCGACCGGCTTCCATCAGAGCCTCCTCGCGGTCCATGCCGGCGTGCTCGCGCACACGCGCGGCGTCGAGCAGCAGGATCGCGTTCTTGGCCACCAGCCCCATCAGCATGATGACGCCGATGAAGCTCATCAGGTTCAGCGTGCCGCCGGTCAGCAGTAGCGCCAGCACGACGCCGATGAGCGACAGCGGCAGCGACAGCATCACCGCCATCGGCGCGGTGAAGCTGCCGAACTGAATGACCAGGATCAGGTACATCAGCGCCACACCCGATGCGAGCGCGATGCCCATCTGCTTGAACACTTCCTGCTGGTCCTTCGACGCACCCGCCAGCTCCAGCCCGTAACCCCGCGGGTAGTCCATCGCGCGTGCGATCTTCAGTGCATCGGCGGTCACCTCGCCCGACGAACGGCCCTCGACGTTGGCCGCGACCGAGATCGTGCGCTTGCCGTTGCTGTGCTGGATCTGCGACGGGCCGCGGCCGATCGTCACGGTGGCGATCTGCTCGAGCGGCACCATGCGGTTGCTGCCGGTCACCGCGATCGGCAGCCGCTCGATGTTGCTCGCGTCGACGCGGTCGTCCGGGTGCAGCCGCACCGCGACGTCGCGCGTCTCGCCGGTCGGGTCGACCCAGTCACCGGCCTCGACACCCGCGAACGCGACGCGCAAGGCCTGCGCGGCATCGCCGGCCGAGATGCCGAGCGAATTGGCCAGGCTGCGGTCGAGCTCGATCTTCATCTCGACCTGCGGGTCCTGCTCCGACAGCCCGACGTCGACCGCACCCGGCACCTGGCGCAGCCTGGCCATGAAGCGGTTCGTGATCTCGAGCAGCCGGCGCGAGTCGGGTCCGGTGAAGCGGATCTGGACCGGTTTCTGCGCCCCATTGTTGAGGTCGTCGAGCACGACGTACTCGGCACCGACGAGCCGCCCGACCATGCCGCGCAGTTGCGCGGCGATCTGCTCGGCCGAGCGGCGCCGTTGGGTGCTCTTGCCGACGTCGACGTAGATGCGGCCGCCGCCCGGGTTGACGTAGCTGTTCGTCGCCACCGTTTCCGGGATCGTGCGCGCCAGCGTGGCGGCTGCCTCGACCTTCAGGCGCGCGTAATCGAGGCTGCTGCTGGCCGGCGCGCGCACCTCGACCGCGAGCGTGCCGGCGTCGGACACCGGCAGGAAGCTCGACCCGCCGAACTTCAGTTGCAGCCCGATCGCGGCAGCGAGGCTCAGCACCGCGAACAGCGCCATCCAGCGCCGGTGGTGCAGCGCCCACGCGATGACGCGCCCGTAGCGGTCCGACTGGTGGTCGAACCAGGTGTTGAAACGCGCCAGCACGCGACTCACTCCGCGCTTCTCGGCCTGGTGGTGCCCGGGAGGGTCACCCCAGTAGGCCGACAGCATCGGGTCGAGCGTGAAGCTGATGAACAGGCTCACCAGCACCGCGGCCACGACGGTCAGACCGAACGGACGGAACCATTCGCCGGACACCCCGGGCATGAACGCCACCGGGATGAACACGGCGACGATCGAGAACGTGGTCGCCGCGACGGCCAGACCGATCTCCGCGGTGCCGCGCAGCGCCGCCGTGCGCCGGTCGGCGCCGCGCTCCATGTGGCGCACGATGTTCTCGCGCACGACGATCGCGTCATCGATCAGCACGCCGATGGCCAGGCTCAGGCCCAGCAGGCTCATGAAGTTCAGCGTGAAGCCGCAGAGCCACACCGCGATGAAAGCGGCGATCACCGAGGTCGGCAGCGACAGCGCCGTGATCAGCGTGGAGCGCCACGAGTTCAGGAACACGTAGACGACCAGGATCGTCAGCCCGGCGCCGAAGATCAGCGCGTGGATCACGTTGTACAGGCTGTCCTCGGCCTCCTCGCCGCCGTCGCGCGTGACGGCCAGCTTGGTGCCGGCCGGCAGGGTCGGCTGGATCTCGGTCACCAGCTTGCGGATTTCGGCCGCGACACTGACGGTGCTGGCGTCGCGTGAACGCGTGATCGCCAGCCCGACGTTCGGCAGGCCGTTGCGGACCGAAAAGCCCGTCAGCTCGGCAAAGCCGTCGCGCACCTCGGCCACCTGGCCCAGCCGCACGAGCTCGTCACCGCGACGCTTGACGACGATCTGGCCGAACTCGGCCGGCGACTCGATGCGGCCGACCAGCCGGATGCTCTGGTCCTGCAGCGTGCCGCGCACCTTGCCGACCGGCGCGGTCGCGTTCTGCGCCCGCAGCGCGGCGACGACATCCGTCACCGAGACCTCGAGCTCGCGCAGTTTCTGCGAGCGCAGCAGCACCGACAGCTCGCGCTTGAGCGCGCCGTTGACACTCACGACCGCGACCCCGGGAATGCCGCGGAAACGGTCGGCCAGCTGGTCCTCGGCGAGGCGCGAGATCGCGGCATGCGTCTGCGATTCCGACGATAGCGCGAGCTGCATGATCGGCTGCGCCGCCGGGTCCTGGCGCTGCAGGATCGGCTCGCGCATCTCGAGCGGGAGCTTGTAGCGCACCGAGGCGATCGCGTTGCGCACCTCGTCGGCGGCCTCGATCAGGTTCTTGTTGAAGTCGAAGAACAGCACGAGCTGGGCGTTGCCCTCGCTCGCGGTGGAGCGCAGCTGGTCGATGCCCGAGATGCCCTGCAGCGCCTTCTCGATCCGGTTGATGACCTCGCGCTCGACCGTGTCGGGGCTCGCGCCCGGGTACGGGATCGTGATCACGAGCACCGGCTGCTCGACGTCCGGGATCTGGTTGACGCGCAGTTTGGACAGCGCAAGCAGCCCGAGCGCCATCAGCCCGATGATGATCACGACCATCGCGATCGGCCGCTTGATGCTGAAGTCGGAGAGGAACATGGTGTGCTCGCTCGCTCACCTGGCCGCGGAGGCGGCGGAGGCGGCGGCGACGGCCGGGGCCATCTCCACCGCCTGGCCGTCGACGAGCGCGCTGCCCGGGTTGCGCAGCACGCGGTCGCCCGCCTTCAGGCCGTCGATCACCGGCACCTCGCCGCTGCGCGGGTCGCGGTCACCCAGGCGAACCGCGGTCTTGACGACCCGCTGGCCGTCGATGCGCCAGACGTGCGCCGTATCGCCGCTGCGCACGATCGCGTTCTCGGGCAGCGTCAGCACCGGCGCGCCGCCGGTGTCGATCCGACCCTCGGCGAACAGCCCCGCCACCCGCGGCGCCGCCGCCGGATCGTCGAAACCGATCACGACCGCGACCTGGCGCGTGGTCGTGTTCACCGCGGCGTCGAGCCGCTGCACGGTGCCGGCGAACTCGCCGCTCCCGAAGCCAATGACGCGGAAATGCACCGGCTGCCCGACCTTCAGGTCGCCGAGCCGGTCGGCCGCGACCAGGGCCTCGAAGCGCATGCTGCGCGGGTCGATGACCTTCAGCAGTTCCTTGCCGACCTGCGCCGTGTCACCGACCGAGGCCTTGCGCTCGCTGACGACACCGTCGAACGGGGCGCGAACGCTGGTGCGCTGCATCTGCTGGCGCGCGGCCGCGACGCGCGCGCGCGCCGCAAAGAGGTCGCTCTGGGCCGCGTTGTGGCGCACCTGCGCGTCTTCGAGCGCCTGGGTCGAGATCATGCCCTGCTGCTGCAGGGTCTTGAGCCGCTGCACCTGGCGCGCGGCCTGGTCCTCGGCCAGCCCGGACGTGCGCTGCGCCTCCTGGGCCGACGCCAGCGCGTCGCGCAGCGAGGTGTCGTCCAGCCGCACCAGCAGCTCACCGGCCTTGACCGGCTGGCCGTTGTCCTTCAGCACCTGGGTGACGATGGCGGCGATTTCGGCCCGCAGGTCGGCGCGCCGCTCGGGCTGGATAGCGCCGCTCACGATGGGGCCGGCGGTAAGTCGGCCGGCCTGCACGCGGTGCAGATCCTCCGGTGACAGCAGCAGCGTCGTCGACCCCGCCGCCGGCCGGCCGTTGGCGGGCGCGCCGGCGTCGGCCGGCGCCGACGGCGGCTGACCGGGAGCCGACGGGTCCGCGCGCCTACAGCCGCCCGCGAGCGCGGCAGCGATGACGAGCGTGCCCAGCAGGGGTACGGAGAGGAGTCGATGGCGACGGCGCATGACGAAGCGGGCGCCGTCGGCAGCGGTGCGACGGCGCAAAACCTAAAGTCCGCGAGCGTACCGCGGCGCCGGGGCGATTCCCAGCCCGCGCCGACCGGCCGTCGTTCCGGCGCCGCAAGGCGTGGCGCGGCGCGACGGGCGGCGGCCGTGGTGCCGTGGCTGCAACCCGCCGGAGGCGTCACCTACGGTAGCCGTACCGTAGTCGTTGCGTGGGCGTACCGTAGTCCGCCGACTGCGCCACCGAGCGCCGCGCACCCAGACTGGCTTCACCCCAAAGGAGCCGTCCATGAACCTCGCCGCGATCCTTCCTCGTTTCCCGCAAGTCGGCTTTCAGCCCCCGCAGGCGCGCCCGCAAGGCCCGCCCGCCGTTGCGCCCGCTGAACCGCGCACGATGCTGCGCCACGCAGTGATGACGCTGGAGAACCGGGCGCTGCAGCTTCGAGTGCTGTGCGGCTGGGTCTGGATCACCCGCGAGGGCTGCATCGCCGACCTGGTGCTCGGCGCCGGAGACGTCTTCGAGCAGCGACCGGGTACCAGGGTGCTGGTGCAGGCCCTCGAGGAGGCGGAACTATCGTTTGCCGGTGCGGGAGTCCGCGCCCACAATGCCCGAGTCACCGGCTTCTGAAGGTCACAGGGATGGAGCCTCGCCAGGATCTGCGCTTCTGCGTGACCCCGGATCGCGTGACCCTGGCCTGCGCGCTCACGGGAAGCGGCCCGAAGCTCGTGCGGGCGGGTACCTGGGTCAGCCATCTCGAGTGCGAATTGCGCGAACCGGACACGTGGTCGACGCTGGACGCACTGGGGCGCCATCACACACTGGTGCGCTACGACCCGCGGGGTTGCGGGCTGTCGACGCGCGACGTACCGCCGTTCGACTTCGAGACCCTGCTCGCCGACTTCGAAACGGTGATGGACGCGATGGCTCCCGAGCCGGCGGCACTGTTCGGTGTCTCGTGCGGTGCGCCGCTCGCCGTCGCCTACGCCGCGCGGCACCCGCACCGCGTCACGGCCCTGGTGCTCGTCAACGGGTTTGCCCGTGCCTACTTCAGTGCGCCGACCACGCCCCCTCATCTGCTCGAAGAGGCCAAGCTGCTGTTGGCGACGGCCCGCCAGGGCTGGGCGCAGGAGAAGTCACCGTTCCGGCAG
>JBDTUO010000017.1:0-17650 GCA_040007675.1 Rubrivivax sp. | reverse complement strand
CGCCAGATCCTCGAGCTGATCGCCAAGCTGAAGGAGCGGCATCGCATGAGCGTGCTCTTCATCAGCCACGACCTCGGCGTCGTCGGCGAGGTCGCCGATCATGTGGTCGTGATGCGCAACGGCGTGGTGCGTGAGCAGGGGCCGGTGGCGCGCATCTTCGCCGACCCCCAGGACGCCTACACGAAGGCGCTGCTGGCCTGCCGGCCCAGCCTGACCGCCAACCCGGCGCGCCTGATGGTGATCGACGACCACATCGACGGTCTCGACACCAGCGCCATTGCCCGACCGAAGGACCCCGACGCGCCGGTCGTGCTCGAGGTGCGTGCGCTCGCGAAGAGCTTCTTCCTGCGCGAAGGCCTGTTCGGCCGGCGCGAATTCAAGGCGGTGCAGGACGTCAACTTCAAGCTGCGCCGTGGCCACACGCTGGGCGTCGTCGGCGAGTCCGGCTCCGGCAAGACGACGATGGGCTTGTCGCTTCTGCGTCTGCACGAGCCGACCGCGGGCGAGGTGATCTTCGACGGGCGCGACCTGCTCAAGCTCAGCGACCGCGAGCGCCTGGTCATGCGTCGACGCATCCAGGTCGTGTTCCAGAACCCGTACGCGAGCCTGAACCCGCGCTTCACGATCGGCCAGACGCTGGTCGAGCCGATGGCGATCCACGCCATCGGCCGCGACACCGCCGAACGCGAGGCGCGCGCGCGCGCCATGCTGCAAAAGGTCGGCCTCGACGACAGCGCCTTCGCCAAGTACCCGCACGAGTTCTCGGGCGGGCAGCGCCAACGGGTCGCGATCGCGCGCTGCCTGACGCTGAACCCCGAGGTGCTGGTGCTCGACGAGGCGGTCAGTGCGCTCGACGTGTCGGTGCAGGCGCAGGTGCTGAACCTGTTGAAGGACCTGCAGGACGAGTTCGGCCTCGCCTACGTCTTCATCAGCCACGACCTCGCGGTGGTGCGCTTCATGAGCGACGAGGTGTTGGTGATGAAGGATGGCCGGGTGGTCGAACAGGCGCACGCCGAGCAGATCCTCGCGGCGCCGCGCGAGGACTACACCAAGCGCCTGTTGGCGGCGATCCCGCGTGGCTACCAGCCGGCCGCGCCAGGCCCGGCCGGGTGGTCCGGCGCGGGCGAGCCCGGCCGCTGAGGTCCGGCATGTGGCGCCAGTCCGGGCCGTCGAGCCCGCCGGGCCGCACCCGGGCGAATTCCGATGGGCGCAGCCCGAAGGCAGTCGCGTGAGCGGGCTCGCCGCCGGCAGGTGGCTCGCCGCTGCCTGCATCGTCGTCGGGCTGCTGGGCGGCGTCGCTCCGGGCCGGGCCGCGGTGGCCGCGCCCGCCCCATCGGCGCTGGACGCCGTCGAGGAGTTGGCGCTCGCCGATCCGGCGCGGGCCGCCGAGCGCTTCAGCGCCTTGCTCGCCGACCCCGCCGTCGATGCATTGCGGGCACGCACCGGGCTCGCGCTGGCGAAGGAACGCGCCGGCGACGTCGCCGGGGCACGCGCCGAACGCGACCGCATGTTCGCACTCGGCACGCCCGTCGCCCGCGCTGCGGCGGGCCTGGTGGACGCCCACATCGAGATGCAGCGCGGCTCGGCCGCGGTGGCGCTGCAGGCGCTCGCGGCGGCGCAGGCGACGATGCCTGCGCAGGCGCCGAACTGGTTGCGCCAGCGCCTGGCCTTTGCCCGGGCGAACGCGTATGGTGCGGCCGGTCGCGCAAGCGATGCGGTGCAGCAGCACCTGCTGTCGATCGAGCTCGCCGACGACGCCGGCGTCGACTGGCGGCGCGCACTGATGCGGCAGGTGCTGGGCTTCGCCTATGTCGATCTGGGCCAGCTCGGTACGGCGCGCGCCTTGCTCGATCAGGCCCTGCAGTTGGCCGAGGCTGCCGCCAGCCCGGTCGTGCTGGCGATGACGCTCGGCGCCGACAGCCACCTGCGCGCCGAGATGGGTGACCGCGACGGCGCCCGCCGGGCGACCGAACGTGCGCTCGCACTCGCCGAACAAGCCGGGGCGCGCCAGGTGCAGGCGGTGATGCTCGGCAACCTCGCCGACGATCACCTGCGCGCTGGCGACCCGGCCAAGGCCGTGGCGTACAGCGAGCGTGCAATTGCGACCGGTCGCGAATATGCGCTGCGGGATGCGATCGTGCTCGGCCTGGCCAACCGCGGCCTCGCGCGCATTGCGCTGGGCCAGGTCGCGCGCGGCAAACAGGACCTGCAGGCCTCGCTCGCGCTGGACATCGAGCGCGGCGATGTCGCCAGCATGGTCCTGACGCTGCGCGAGGCCGGCGCGGCACTCGAACGCGCGGGCGACCTGGCCGGCGCGTGGGACGCGCTGGCGCGCGCCCGCCCGCTGACCGAGCAGGTCGTTCGCACAGAGCAGCAGGCCGCGCTGCTGGAACTCCAGGAGAGGTTCGATCGCAAGCAGCGCGAACGTGAACTCGCGACACTCGATCAGGCCGCTCAGCTGCAGCGGGAGGGGCTGCGCTCGCAGTCGCTGCGCGCGCGCTTGTGGGCACTCGCCGCCGCCGCTGCCGCGCTGACGCTCGGGCTCGTCGGCTGGCTCGCGGCGAGCGTACGGCGGGGCAACCGCGCGCTGCGCGAAGTCAACGCCGAACTGCAGCGCCGCAGCGAACACGACCCGCTGACGGGGCTGGCGAACCGGCGCCGGCTGCAGACCGCGATGCAGGTTTCGGGTGAACCGGCGCGGCTCGACGCCGGTGTGTTCATCGTCGACGTCGATCACTTCAAGCAGATCAACGATCGCATCGGCCACAGCGCCGGCGACGCCGTGCTGATCGAGGTGGCGGAGCGCCTGCGGCAGGCGGTGCGCGCCGGCGACCTCGTGGTGCGCTGGGGTGGCGAGGAGTTCGTCGTCGTCGCGCAGGGCCTCGCGCTGCCCGATGTCGAGCACCTTGCGCAGCGGCTGCTCGACGGCATCGCCGGCTCGCCCATGGTGATCGACGATGGCGCGGTGCAGGTGACGGTGTCGGTCGGCTACGCTCGCTTCCCGCTCGCCGCGGGCCCCCGCATCGACTGGGAGAAGGCGATCGGACTGGTCGACGCCGCGCTCTACCTCGCCAAGGCCGATGGCCGCAATCGGGGCCTCGGCGTGCTCGGCGTGCAGGCGGCCGACGCCGAGGAGCTCGGCCGACTGGCGGCTGCGCTCGCCTCTGCCCGCACGCACGGCCAGGTGACGCTGAAGGTGCTGCAGGGGCCACAGGTGACCGGATGATGAACGGCAGGCGCCGACGGAGTGCGGCACCGGCTGGCGCGAGCCGCCTCGCGGCAGGCGCCGCCGCCCTGCTGACGTGGGGGGTCGCGCTGCCGGCCGCGCCAGCGGAGCAGCGGGCCGGCGGCGCCGTCGTCGGGCCGGAGTTCGCGCGCGATGCCGCGGCCGGCGCGGCCTCCGCGGCGAGCCCGCGACCCGATTCCGCGGCCAGCGGCCAGTCCGCGGCGCGCGCGCGTGCACCATTCGGCGCGCTGCTGGCGACGGTACGGCTCGGCGACGAGCAGCCCAACGCAGCGCTCGCACGCATCGGGCCGACGCCGGATGACGGGGCCGATCCGGAAACGACGCGCGCACGCCTGCTGGCGCGCGGACTGGTGCTGGCGTCGAACGGGCGCGAGCGCGAGGCGCGCCTGGCGGCCGACGCGCTGCGCGCGCTCGACGCCGGCGTGCACGGCATGCTCGGGCTGGCCGCGGCCGAGCTGGTGCTGGCGCAGTGGTACGACACCGACGGCCAGAACGAACGAAGCCAGAAGGCTGCCAGCGCGGCGCTGCGCAATTTCGAGGCCGGATGCCAGGCTGGCTGCGAACCGCTGCCGCGCTGGCTCGCCGAGGTCCTGGCGTTGCGGGCGCTGGGTGACGCCGGCGAGACGACGCTCGCCCGCCAGCACCTGGAGCATGCGCGCACGCTCGCCGCCAGCGCGCATGACCCGCTGGCGCAGGCGCTGACCGAAGTCGAGGCGGCCTGGCAATTCGCGCGCGAGAACCAGGCCGACCCGGCCGGCGCGCGCCTCGCGGCGGCGCAGCATTTCGCCGCTGCGGCCCCGCCCGACCCGGCGCTGCAGGTGCGGCTGCTGAACGCCGAAGGGCTGGTGGCGATCGCGCGCAGCGACTTTTCGGCCGCGCGCGCCGCGCTGCGCGCCGCGCTGGCGGTGGCCGAAACGGCAGGCTTGGCCCGCATCGGCGCGGTCGTGAACATCAACCTCGCGGACCTCGACCTCCGGCAGCGCGCGCCGGCGGATGCGCTGGCTGCGCTGGCACTGGCCGAGACGCCGATCCGGGCGCACCAGGACCGGCGGCGTGAACGCACGCTGCTGCACAACCGCGGGCTGGCGCGCATTGCGCTCGGCGACCTCGCGGGCGGTCGGCGGGACGTCGACGAGGCGCAGGAACTGTGGCTGGTCGCCTCGGCGCGCGGCGAAGCGCGCACGGCGCTGCGCGAGGCCGGCGAGGCGCTCGCGGCAGCGGGTGACTACGCTGGCGCGCTGGCGATGGTGCACCGCGAATCGGACCTCGCGGCGGAGGCGATGCGCGCCAACCGCGACGCGGCACTGGCCGAAGTCCAGACCCGGTTCCAGCGCACCGCGCAGGAACGCGAGATCGAGCTCAAGGCGCGTGAGCAGTCGCTGCGGGCGGCCTCGCTGGACAACCAGCGCCTGCAGCAACGCCTGTGGGCGCTGATCGTGGCCGCGGTGCTGGCTGCGGTGAGCGTGACGGTCCTGCTGCTGCGCCGGCTGCGTCGCACCCAGAGCGCACTCGGCGCCCGGCAGGCGCTGCTGCGCGAGCGCAGCGAGCGTGACGCGCTGACGGGGCTGTCGAACCGGCGCCATGTGCAGGCCGAATTCGCCCACGGCACGACCCCGGACGGCACGCTGGCGGCGGGCGTGCTGCTGCTGGACATCGACCGGTTCAAGCAGATCAACGACCGCTTCGGCCACGCCGCCGGCGACCACGTGCTGCGCGTGGTCAGCGCGCGCCTGGTGGCGCAGGGCCGGGTCGGCGACCGCATCGCGCGCTGGGGCGGGGAGGAGTTCGTCGTCGTGCGGCCCGCCGCCAACGCGACCGAGGTCGAGGCGCTGGCGCTGAGCCTGCTGGACGCGGTCGGCACGACGCCGGTGCCGCTGCTCGATGGCCGCGCCTGCCCGGTCACGCTGTCGATCGGCTGGGCCACCTTCCCGCTGCCGCCGCATGCGCTCACACTGCCCTGGGGGCAGGCGATCTCGCTCGTCGACCGCCTGCTCTACCGGGCCAAGGAAAGTGGTCGCAACCAGGCGCAGGGGCTGATCGCCGCGCCGGGCGTGACCGACGCGGCGGCGCTGCGCGGTGCGCTGGACCCCCTCGACACGGCGCTGGCCGACGGCCGCGTCACGTTGCGCCGGCTGGACGGCCCGCCGCCGCCCGAGCCGGCCGCCTCGGCATTCCCGGGCCCGACCACGCCCCCGGGCGACGCGCTTCAGGGCCTGCGCACGCGCACGCTGTAGTCGCCGACACCGGTCTCGCGGTTGTAGTGGCGCACCTGCACCCAGTGCGTGCCCGGCTGCAGGTCGAGCGCGAGGCGCGCATTCGTGCCGTAACCCGAGTCGTCGTCCTCGCCGATCAGCGAGGTCGGACGGTCCGGGCCGAACACCTTCATCACGACGTCGCTCGGCCCGCGCGTGTCGATCACGTAGCGGCCGGCGCGGTCGGCGTCGAAGCGGAACAGGTCTTCCTCGCCGAACTTGCCGATCGCGGCCGCCGTGCGGCGCGCCGCGTTGACCCCCAGCGGCGCCGCGGTGTCCACGGTCGGGCTGTTGCGCGGGTACATCTTGGCGCCGGCGACGAACTGCTTGTCGAGTGCCGACAGCACCTCGTTGGCGGCGGTGCCGACGCCGTTGCGCGTCCATTCGGCCGGAAAGAAGTACAGCATGATCGACGCGGGGTCGAACTGGGTGCCGTTGACCTGCTCGGCGCGGTAGCGCTGCAGGATGTTCAGCCGCGTGGTGGGCTCGTCCCAGAAATTCGGCGAACCGGCCATCGTCCGGATCACGAGGGCCTCGTCCCATTCGATGCCGCCGGCCGGGTTCTGATGCTCGTGCGCGAGGCCGATCGCGTGGCCGAACTCGTGCGCCGCGGTGCCGCCATCGAGGAAACCCAGGTTCATCGTCGCCTCGTTCTGCGGAATCGAGCGGCTGTCGGTGCCGATGTACGACCAGGCACCATCGTTTTCGTCGAACGAGATCCGGATGTCCGACTGCGGCGCGTCGTCGAACACGATCTGCAGGTTGGCCACCGCGGTCCACCACGCGGCCTGCGCGCGCGTGGCCGCACGCTGCGCCGCGCTGCCGTCGATAAAACGCACGTGCAGCATGCTGCCGTTCATCCAGGTCTTGCCGATCGGCGCGATCGCACGCGTGCGGCCGCCGCGCGTGGCGGTCGTGCGCTGGCCGCGCATCAGTTCGCGCGGCAGGATGCGGTCGAAGCAGACGTGCGGGGGCATGGCGATCCTTTCGCGCGATGGCGGACGGCAGCGGGCGTGGCGCCGCGCGGCGAGCATCGGCCGAGCGCCGGTGGCCGACAAGCCTGGTCCTAGGGAGCGCCGGGGCGCCCGGCTCGGCGACGCGCCGCGTCACTGTTGTAAGGCGGGTGTATCCAGGCCGCGCCGGCCTGTGAACGGCGTCACGCCTGCGTGCTGGCACGCGGCCTGCATGCTGCCGGGGGACGCCGACGCCACCGACGAGGATCGTGTTCCGATGAGTCCTGCCCGACACCGCGCGCCGCGCCCGCAGCGCCTGCGCGCCGCCCGCGCCGAGACCCGCAACGCCCTGTCGTCGGTGCTCCGGCTCGCGCGGGTGCCGCTGCACCGTCGACACGCCGCTGCCGCCCTCGTCTGAGCGGGGCCGCCCGGGTCCCCTGCTGGATGCGGCCGGCCACGCCGGCTTTCCCGGCCGCTGTCGACCCTGCCCGCCGTCCCGGCGGTGACAATCCGGCGCTGTCGTCGCGCCGGAGTTCCATCCTGTCCTGCTTCCCATCCCTCGGCGCGGCCGCCGCGGTCGCACTGCTGACCCTGCTGAGCACGACCGCGCGGGCCCAGACCGCGCCGGCCACGCCGGCATCCGCACCTCCGGCGGTGACGGCCCCGGCGACGGCTCCGCTGGGCGCCGCCGCCCCTGACGCGGCCGCGTCGGCGCCGACGCAGCGCGTCGAGGTGACCGGCGGTCGCGGGTCGGACGAGGAGCAACGGCGCCGGTCCACCGCCGCCAAGATCGTCATCGGGCGGGAGGAGATCGAGGCCTTCGGCGACAGCACGGTCGGCGAAGTGCTGCGCCGGCTGCCCGGCGTCACGACACCGGGGCGCCCGGGGCGCGGTGGCGCGCCGCGGCTGCGTGGGCTTGGCAGCGGCTACACGCAGCTGCTGATCGACGGCGAGCCGATACCGCGCGGCTTCTCGCTCGAATCGCTGACGCCGGAGCAGGTCGAACGCATAGAGATCCTGCGGGCGCCGACGGCCGAGACCGGCGCGCGGGCGATCGCGGGCACGATCAACATCGTGCTGCGCGAAGGCTGGCGGGTGCGCCTGAACGACTTCAAGCCGGGCCTCACGGTCGAACATGGCCGGGTCTCTCCGGGTGTCGGCTGGACCCACAACGACAGTGCCGGCGCGCTCGCCTACAACCTCAGCGGTTCCGTATTCGAGCGCCACGGCGACGACCGCAGCGTCGTGACGACGCGCACCGAATCGATCGACGACGGCCACGTGCTCGAAGAAGCGGTCGAGCGCCGCTTCAGCGACAGCCGCCGCCGCGGCGTCAACGCGAGTGCGCGGCTGCAGTGGCGTCTCGGCGAGGCTGGCGATCAGCTGCAACTCTCGCCCAGCCTGTTTCACATCGAGGGCGAGAGCCAGTCCCGGTACCGTCTGGACTCCACCATCGGCGGAGCGCCGTATGCCGCCGCCGATAGCCAGGGCGGCAACCGCTTCAGCACCGCGCGCCTGAACGGGCAGTGGCGCCAACGGCTCGGCCCCGGCCGCGCCGAGGTCGGTGGCACCGCCAGCCAGTGGCGCTCGGTCACCCGCAGCGTGCGGCGCGAGGCGGATGCCGCCGGTGCACCGCTGCGCGTGATCGAAAGCCACGCGCGCACCGGCGAGCGCAGCGTGCAGCTCAACGGCAAGTGGTCGCTGCTGCTCGGCGGCAGCGGGGACCGACCGGGCAGCGAGCATAGCCTGGTCACCGGGGGTGAGCTGCAGGCGGTGCGACGTGACGAAACCCGCACGCTGCTGCAGGACGGGCTGCCGCAGCTGACCGATTTCGGCGACAACCTGAGCGCGTCCAGCACGCGCACGGCGCTCTACGCGCAGAACGAGTGGAACCCGAGCGCGCAATGGAGCGCCCACGCTGGGCTGCGCTGGGAGGCGATCGAGACCACCGGCGACCTCGGTGACGGCACGCACCCGCGCAACCGCGCCGCGGTCTGGACGCCGCTGCTGCACGCGGTCTGGAAACCCGATCCGAAGAGCCGCAGCCAGTTGCGCATGAGCCTGACCCGCAGCTGGCGCGCGCCGCCGCTGAACCAGCTGATCGCGCGCCCGAGCCCGACCACCCGGTTCCCGCTCGACGGCCCGAACCAGCCGACGTTCCCAGACCGCGCCGGCAACCCGGACCTGCGGCCGGAGCTCGCCACCGGCGTCGACCTCGCGTGGGAGCACTACCCAAGCGGCGGTGGCATCCTCAGCGCCAGCGTGTTCCACCGCCGCATCCAGGACCTGATGCGCCGCGTGACGACGCTCGAGACCGTGCCGTGGAGTCCGGTGCCGCGCTGGGTCGAACGCACCCGCAACGTCGGGGACGCGACGACCAGCGGGGTCGAACTCGAGGCCAAGGGGCGCCTGGACCAGTGGTGGGCCGGCAGCCCGCGCATCGAGCTGCGCTCCAATCTGAGCCTGTACCACTCGGCGGTCGACGCGGTTCCGGGGCCCGACAACCGGCTCGATCAGCAGGCCGCAGCAAGCGCAAACTTCGGTGGAGACTGGCGCGTGCCGGGCTGGCCCTTGAAGATCGGCGGCAACTTTAACTGGGTGCCCGGCTATGCGACCCAGGTCGACGCCGACCAGCGGCTGCAGGTCAGCAGCAAGCGCATCGTCGATGTCTATGCGCTGTGGACCTTCAGCCCGGCGGTGGCGCTGCGCTTGCAGGCGGGGAATCTGCTCGCGCGCGACAGCGTCGACGACGACACGCTGGTCGTCGGCGGTGTGCGCCAGAGCACACGCACCGTGGCGCCATCGGACGTGCGCTGGCAGGCGACGCTGGAGCTGAAACTGTAGCGGTCAGCGGCGGCCGGCGGGACTCTGATCCATGGCGCGGCGGTCGGCTCCAGCAGGCACCTATGATGGATTCAATGTGCGCCGCCCGGACAGATCAGACGCCGACACTGGGCAAGATGCGCAGCCCCCGGCTCGGGCGTGTCATCCGGCGCGACAGACTCTTCGTTGCGCTCGACGAGGCAGAGTCCGCGCCGGGCCTGTGGATCGCGGGGCCTGCGGGCTTCGGGAAATCGACGCTGGTCGCGACGTATCTGCAGGCGCGAGGGCTCAGATCCGGTTGGCTGCAACTGGATTCCGCAGACGTGGACCCCGCCACTTTCGCGCACTCCCTCGGCGAGAGCGCCGGCTTGATCGAGCCTGGGAAGCCGCTCCGGTTGCCTTTGCCGACCGCAGACGATCTGCGCGACGTGTCGGCCTTCGTACGCCGCTGCTTCCGACGCCTGGCGCTGGCGCTGGACAGACCCTGGGTCCTGGTACTCGACAACGTCCAGGAGCTGGACGGCTTGCCCTCATTGCATGCCGGGATCGCGGCCGCGCTCGGCGAAATGCCGGAAGGCTCGAAGCTCATCGCCATCAGTCGCGAGCCACCGCCCGCGCAATACGCCAGAGCGTTGGCATCGCAGCAGATGGTGACACTCCAGCCTGGCGCCCTGCGTTTCACGGCCCTCGAGACAGAGGCACTGCTGGATCTGCACGAACGGCGCTGGTCTGCCCAGGCCCTGTGCGATGCCACCGAAGGCTGGGCCGCGGGCATGATCCTGATGCTTGCCGCACGCACCGAGCTTGCGTTGCCCGATGCAAGGGGAGCAGGCGGCGCATCGCAGCGGCTGTTCGACTTGTTCGCCGGTGAAGTGATGGCCGCCTTTGCGCCCTGGAAACGCCACACGCTGATGCGGGTCGCGTTCATGCCCAGCGTCACGGCGCCGATGGCCGTGGCCATCAGCGGCGAGCCCCGCGCCGGGGAACTGCTGGAGGATCTGGCGCGCCGGAGCCTGTTCACCGACAGCCACCGCGCGGCGGCGCCGGTCTATACATTCCACGCGCTGTTCGGCGAATTCCTGCGGGCGCGGGCGACGGTCGAGCTCCCTGCCGACGCCCTGCAGGCACTGCGGATCGAAGCCGCCCGTCTTCTTGCCTCCGCCGGCCAGGCAGACGCAGCCCTTGCGCAACTGGTGCAGGCCGAAGTGTGGGACGACGCCATGCAGCTGCTGAGCCTGCACGCCGGAGAGTTCGTGGCCCAGGGACGCTCCACGATCGTCAGCCAGGCGGTCTCTGCGATGCCCGATCGGTGGCGCAGTCTTCCACAGGCCCTTTATTGGCTCGGCTTCTGCAACCTGCAGACCGATCCCGACGCTGCGTTGGGGGAATTGCAGAGGGCGTACGTCGGCTTCCTGGCCGATGGCGATGAACAGGGCGCCTTCCAGGCGGCCGCCGCTGCGGCGGATGCGATCATCTTCCGGGGTTCGAACTACGACGCGCTCGCGCCGTGGTTGCCGCTGCTCGAGCGGTTGGCGCCGGGCTACCTTTCGTCGCGCACCCCCTCGCAGGATCTGCGGGTGTTGCCCGGTTTGCTGGCGGCCTTCGTGCACCGGGATCCCGGTCACGCCCTGACCGCGCCGCTGGCCGATGCGGCCGAGCACATGCTCGATCAGCCCCTGGGAGCGAGCCAGCGCATTCTCCTCGGGAGCCTTGCCCTGTACCTCCTGTGGACCGGGCAGACCGCTCGCCTGGACCGCATCCTCGTCAAGATCGACCGCATGTGCGACGAGCAAGACGCCGCTCCCGCCACACTGCTGCGCTGGTACGGCGTGGGAGTGCTCGTGCGCTCCCTGCTCGGTCGGATCGACGAGGCCATGGACCACGCGCGGCGCGCGCTGGCCATCTCGCAAGGCGCGCCTGCTTCGATGCGCGTCAAGGCGCACCTGCTGGTCGTACTGGCGGCCGAGTCGGCACGAGATGCCGAGCTTGCGCGCACCCACCTGACCGAGGCTGCAGGCCTGCTGGCGGCGGGCAATCCGGTCGATGTGACGACCTACGAATTCCAGCAGGGCCTGTTGATGCTGCTGGACAGGAACTGGCATGGTGCGGCCCAGCTGATGCGCCTGGCCGTGGCCAGCGGCCGCAACAGTGGTTGGCCCCTGCGAGAGCACATTGCCCTCATCGGGCAGACCCTCGCAGCGACGCAGATCGACAGCCTCGACGAGGCGGAGGTCACGCTGAAGGCCGTATTCCAGCACCGGTTCTACGACGTGTGTCGATGGCACCATTGGATCGCCGCGCTGGTCGAGGCGAATCTGGCGGACCGGCTCGGGGATGTCCCGCGCGCGCTGTCCGCTTTGCGACGCGGATTCGCCGTCGGACAGTCTTGCGGGTTCGACTTCGGTCCGCTGCCCTACTGCTGCGGCGACATGATGCCGCGCCTGCTTGCGCTGGCGCTGGTTCACGATGTCGACACGGCGTTCGCTCAGCAGATGGTGCGCCGGCACGCACTGCGTGCCCCGGCCGGCGCGCCTGCCACTTGGCCATGGGCGGTGCGCATCCGCACCCTGGGCACGTTTGCCATCGAGATCGATGGAGGAGCCACTGAGGTTCCGCGCAAAGAGAGCCGAAAGCCACTCGATCTGCTGAAGCTGCTGGTGGCCCTGGGTGGCGAGAACGTGGGGGTGGCACGGTTGTGCGCCGCACTGTGGCCCGAGGCGACTGGCCCTGCGGCGCGAAACTCCTTCGACAATACCTTGCACCGGCTCAGGAAGCTGCTGGGCGGTGAGGGGCGGGTCACGTTGCGGGCGGGCAGCCTGAGCCTCGACGCCGCCATGTGCTGGACGGATCTGGGTGCGCTCACCACCTGCCTTGCCTCGGCAACGGGGGTTGAGCACGACGGCGACACCGATTCGCTCGAGGCTTGCGTGGATCGGGTGCTGGACCTGTATCAAGGGCCGTTCCTGGCCGGTGACGATGAACTGCCCGACGTGCTCGTCGCACGGGAACGCCTGGAGGCCCGTGTCACGCGGCAGGTGGCTGCGTTGGGGGACCGGCTCGACACGCGGGGCCAGCACGCCGCGGCGGCCCGCCTGTACCAGCGCCTCGTCGAGCAGCAGCCCCTTGCGGAAGACATCGTGCGGCGGTTGATGGCCTGCCAGCTGCGCCTGGGGCAGCATGCCGAAGCATGGACAGCGTACCGCCGTTGTCGCCAGCAGTTGTCGGTGGTTCTGGGCGTTCGACCCGCAGCCGAAACCGAAGCGATTGCCAACCGGCTTCGCAATCTCTAAGCGATTTCTAGGATCGGCCTGGCTAGGCTTGTCTTCATGGATGCCCGTCGCGGCCATCCACCGCGACGCGACCGGCCCAAGAGTCTGCTGCCGTCAGGCACGGGCGCAGCGTCCGCCTCGCGATTACGCGGCGCCAGGGTCGAATGGAGATCGAAATGCTGATCGGAAAGTCTGTTGTGTTGGCGCTGTTGCTCGCGTCGGGTGCTGCCTTGGCCCAGAACCCGGTCGAGACCGATGGGGACAAGTACAAGGTGGTGATGGAGAACGAGCAGGTGCGCGTGCTCGAGTACCGGGATCTGCCGGGCGAGACGACCAGGCAGCACCGCCATCCCGCCTTCGTGCTGTACGCGGTCTCGCCATTCAAGCGCAAGATCCACCTGCCCGACGGCAAGGTGCTGACGCGTGAGTTCAAGGCCGGCGATGTGATGTTTTCGCCCGAGCAGGTGCATATCGGCGAAAACGTCGGCGTGACGCCGACACACGTCATCATGGTCGAGCTCAAGACACCGCTGAAACCCTGATCGTCTGCGCGGCAGCGCCTGCGCGAGCGGGGTCACGCGTCGCAGCTCGGCCTCGACGTCGCTCGGTCCGGGTGCATGCGGCGGTCCGACGCCGCGGCGGGTGGAGCGGCGGGCGGCGCGGCAGCCATCCGGCTTGCGATATCGTGGGCATCGGCATGATCACGCCCAACTTTTGCTGCGCAGGAGGCGGCGGCCACCATGGGCCATCTCAGCACCCACGTTCTCGACACGGTCCATGGCCTGCCGGCGGCCGGCCTGCGCGTGACGCTGCAGCGCGTCGCCGATGATGGCCAGGCTGCGACGGTGCGCCGGGTGGTGCTGAACGCCGATGGCCGCTGCGCGGATGGGCCGCTGCTCGACGCGTCGGCGATGGCGGCCGGGCGTTGGCGGCTCGTGTTCGAAGTCGCGGCCTACTTCCGTGCCCGCGGCGTCGCGCTGCCCGACCCGCCGTTCCTGGACCTCGTGCAAGTCGATTTCGGCATCGCCGACGCGAGCGCCGACTACCATGTGCCGCTGCTCGTCAGCCCGTGGAGCTACAGCAGCTACCGCGGCTCCTGAAGCAGCCGCCGCGCCGCTGGCATGGACGCGACCTGGATCGACTGGGCCAACCTGCTGCTGCGCTGGGCGCACCTGGTCACCGCGATCGCGTGGATCGGCTCGTCGTTCTACTTCGTGCTGCTCGACAGCAGCCTCACGTCGCCGACCGACGCCGAGCTGCGAGCCAAGGGCGTCGACGGTGAATTCTGGGCGGTGCACGGCGGCGGCTTCTACCACTCGAACAAGTACCTGCTGGCGCCCCGCTGGCGCACGCTGCCGCATAACCTGCACTGGAGCTATTGGGAGAGCTACAGCACCTGGCTGACCGGGTTTGCGCTGTTCACGGTGCTGTACCTGGCCCACGCCTCGAGCTTCCTCGTCGACCGCACGCTGTTTCATTGGTCACCGGCCGTCGCGGGGGCGACCGCGCTCGCCTTGTTGCCGGCGTTCTGGCTCGCCTACGACGGGCTGTGCCGCCTGCTCGGTCCGCGCCGGCACGGCGACCGCCTCGTCGCCGTGGGCGTGACCGTGCTCGTGATCGGCGCGACCTGGCTCGTGTGCCGGCTCTTCGCCGGCCGCGCGGCCTTCGTCATCGTCGGCGCGATGCTGGCCACCGCGATGAGCGCCAACGTCTTGATCGTCATCATCCCGGGTCAGCGGAGGGTGGTCGCGGCGCTGCGCGACGGGCGCGAGCCCGACCCCGTGCACGGCCGCCGCGGCAAGCAACGCAGCCTGCACAACACCTATTTCACGCTGCCGGTGATCGTCGCGATGCTGTCGAACCACCACGGCTGGCTGGTCCAGGGGCGCAGCAACTGGCTGCTGCTGCTCGGGCTGATGGCGGCCGGCGCGCTGATCCGCCACAGCTTCGTCGCCCGCCATCGGGCGCACGCGCAGGGCCTGCGCGCGTCGTGGGGGCACGCCGCGGTCGGCGTCGCGCTGCTGGTGGCGCTGGCGGTCTGGCGCCTGCCGGCCCGGCCACCCGTCGCCGATGCCTCTTCGCCCGCGGCGCCCACCGCGCCCGCCGAAACCTTCGCGGCGGTGCAGGCAGTGGTTGCCGCGCGCTGCGTGCTGTGCCACAACGCGCAGCTGCCGAGCAAGAACCTTGCGCTGCACACACCGGCGCTGCTGCGCGAACACGCGCAGGCGGTCTACCAGCAGGTGGTGGTGCTGAAGACGATGCCGCTCAACAACGCGACCCAGATCACCGAGGCCGAGCGGGCGCTGATCGCGCGCTGGTTCGAGCACGGGGCGGCGGTGGCGCCCCCCTAGACGCGCGCGCGATGTCGAAATCACGGCCCGCCGGCCGTCGTGCCGGGGTCAACCACCCGACCGAGGAGTTCCCCGATGACGACCGCCCTGAATGCCTACCTGTCCTTCGACGGCAACTGCGCCGAGGCGATGCGCTTCTATGCCGAGGTGCTCGGCGCCGAGATCCGGGCGCTGATGACCTACGGCCAGGCGCCGGGCATGGCCGCGCACACCGCGCCGGCCGACCTCGAGCGGGTGATGCACGCCTACCTGGTGCATCCGGATTTCGCCCTCATGGCGGGCGATGCCACCTCGGGGATGCCGTACCAGAAGGTGCAGGGCGTCGCGCTGGCGCTGAGCTATGCCAGCGCGGCGGACGCAAACCGGGTGTTCGATGCGCTGTCTGCGGGCGGCGAGGTGACGATGCCGCTGTCCGAGTCGTTCTGGGCCGAGCGCTTCGGCGCCGTGACCGACCGCTTCGGCATCCCGTGGCTCGTCAACGGTGGGATGAAGCCGCTGGGTTGAGCTGCCGGCGCGCGACCACGCCGTCGCTGAGGGTCTGCAGCAGCGTCAGGGAGTCGTCCCAGCCGAGGCAGGCGTCGGTGATGCTCTGGCCGTAGTTCAGCTGCGCCGGGTCATGTTTGCCGGGGCTGAACTTCTGGCTGCCTTCGTGCAGGTGGCTCTCGACCATCACGCCGAACAGGCAGCGGCTGCCGGCGGCGACCTGACGGGCGACGTCCTGCGCGACCTCGATCTGGCGCCGATGCTGCTTCAGACTGTTGCCGTGGCTGCAGTCGACCATCAGGTGGCACGGCAGCTTGGCCGCCTCGAGGTCGGCGCAAGCCGCGGCGACGCTGGCGGCGTCGTGGTTCGGCGCCGTGCCGCCGCGCAGGATCACGTGGCAGTCCGGGTTGCCGGTGGTCGAGACGATCGCCACCTGGCCGTTCTTGTGCACCGACAGGAAGTGGTGCGGCTTGCCGGCCGCCTGGATCGCGTCGCAGGCGATGCGCAGGTTGCCGTCGGTGCCGTTCTTGAAACCGACCGGAGCACTCAGTCCCGACGCCAGCTCGCGGTGCACCTGGCTTTCGGTGGTGCGGGCGCCGATCGCGCCCCACGCGATCAGGTCGCCGATGTACTGCGGCGAGATGACGTCGAGGAACTCGCTGCCGGCCGGCACGCCGAGCCGGTTGATGTCGACCAGCAGCTGGCGCGCGATCCGCAGGCCCTCGTGGATGCGATAGCTCTCGTCGAGGTAGGGGTCGTTGATCAGCCCCTTCCAGCCGACGGTGGTGCGCGGCTTCTCGAAGTACACCCGCATCACGATCTCGAGCGTGTCGGCGTGCCGCTCCCGCTCGACCTTGAGCCGGCGCGCATAGTCGAGTGCCGCCGCCGGGTCGTGGATCGAACACGGGCCGATCACGACCAGCAGCCGATCGTCCTGGCCACGCAGGATGCGGCGCACCCGCTCGCGCGTGCCGTCGATCAGCGTTTCCACCGGCGTGCCCGCGATCGGGAAGAAGCGGATCAGGTGTTCCGGCGGCGGCAGAGGCACCACGTCCTGGATGCGCTGGTCGTCGGTCTGACTCGTCTTCTCGTTCAGCGCGAACCGGTTTTCGGCCGGCCGAGTGTTGCGCGGAGTCGGGCTGGCCGGGCGGTTCGTCGGGGGGTTCATCAAAGGGCTCCTGAAAGCGACCGGGCAAACAAAAACCGCCGGGGCTGCCGGCGGTTCTGGGGGGGCATGCGTCTTCGTCTACGCGTTTGCCTCTCCAGCCGCCGAGCGGTGCGAGAAGAAAAACCAGAAGAACGCGAAGCTGATCGACGACGGGGCACGCATAGTCGCGACTCTACACCACCGCGGCCATGGCATGGCCCGACGATTCAACCGCCGGCGGGGCTCGGGTCCCGCCCGATCCGGGCTGCCCACGCCTGCCAGCCGGGCGTGATGGCCTCCAGCGCCGCAAGCAGCACACCCGAGCCCGGGTCGTCCGCGGCCGGGCCGAGCGCCAGACCGGCCCGACGCAGCGCGTCGACGAAGCCGATGCCGTCGCGCGCATGCACCTCGCGCACCCGCTGCTGGAACTGCGCCTGGTACCAGATGTAGTTGCGCGCACCGACGCCGAAGTACAGGCGGTCGAAATCGGCCAGCGACCGGTGCCTGGGCGCCGGAATCGCATCGACGTAGCCTTGCAGCACCGTGTCCCAGACGCGTGCCTGTGCCGGCATGTGCTCGCGCAGGAATGCGTAGCCGACGAAGCTCGCGAGCCACTCGTTCAGCCAGTGCCGAACCGGACGCAGCCCGATCTCGCCGACGAACACGTGCCCGAGTTCGTGCAGCCCGACGAGGTCGACATAGCGCCGCGCCGCAGTCGCCGGGTCGATGCCGTCGGCCGCCAGCGCGGCGCGCGTCGACGGCTGCCAGCGGTCCACCAGCGCGAGCGCGTCCTCGGCCGCGAGGCCGTCGTCGCCGGCCGGCATGAAGACCACCGCGGGCTGCCCGGCGACGCCCGGGATGCCGTACGGCTGCCAGGTGATCAGCGCGTCCCAGTCGGCGCGGGGCAGCACCGCGAGGTGCAGTGGCAGCGCGACGCCGAGCCGCTCGACGGCCCAGCGCTGCGCCGCTGCGATCAGCGCGCGCAGCGGCGCGAGCCGGGCGCGGTCGACCGCGTGGCTCCAGGTCGTCAGCGGCGCTGCGCCACCGGGTTCGAGCCCGCGGGCACGCAGGCGCTCGACCAGGGACGGCAGCATGGCACCGCGTTGCGCCGCCGGGCGGACAGCG
>JBDTUO010000016.1:0-18793 GCA_040007675.1 Rubrivivax sp. | reverse complement strand
TCGGTCATCATGTTCAGCGCCAGCCAGGAGCGCGAGTCTTCCTTGTTGCGGTTCCAGGCCTCGAGCTTGGGCTTGCGCAACTCCTCCAGCGTCTTGGTGGTGCAGTCGGGGAAGGTCAGCAGGATCTTCGCGCACAGTTCCTCGACCCTGGCGTCGAGCATAGCCAGGTCCACCGTGCCACGCTTGATCAGCGCCTTGCCGGTCGCCAGCGCGTCGCCGCTCACCGGCTCGCCGTAGGCGATGCGACCGAAGGCGTCGTACAGGCGTTGCGTCTCCACCAGCGGGTTGGCGACGAACTCGCCGTCAACCTTCAGCGCCGGCACGATGTCGGTGAGGATGCCCATCTGATAGGCCTTGTGTGCACTGAAGGGCTCGCACAGCACACACGCCGCCATGGCACGTTCGGCGCCCACCACGACGGGCAGGAAATCGGTGGCGCCGCCGATCGGTGCCGAACCGTGCTTAGGCCCGGCCTGGCCGAAGCGCGCCAGGTCCTGCGCGACCGAGAAGTCGCACGCCATGCCGATCTCCTGGCCGCCGCCGATGCGCATGCCGTTGACACGGCAGATCACCGGCTTGTCGCACGCCAGAATGGCCGAGACCATGTCGTTGAACAACCGCATGTACTGGCGATACTCCTGCGGCTGGCCGGCGTAGTACTCGGCATATTCCTTCGTATTGCCGCCGGTGCAGAAGGCCTTGTCGCCCGCGCCGGTGAAGACGACGCAGTTCACGTCGCGCGCGTTGGACGCGGCGCGCATCGCCAGGATCACGCCCTTCACCATGTCGGTGGTGTAGGAGTTGTACTGGGTGGGGTTGTCCAGCGTGATCCAGGCATTGAACAGCCCCGGCGCGAGCTTGCCGTCGGGCGTCTTCGCCGGGCGTTTCTCGTAGCGCACGCCCGGTTTGGCGATGTCGTCGACGATGTCGTGGTTCTTGAACTCGTGAGTGGCCATCGAAGGGTCGGGGGCGTTCATCGGGATCTCCTGGTGTCGGTGGAAGGTCAGGCCGGCACGAGCACGGCGCGCTTCTTGATCTCGTGTCGATGCACGGCGCCGAACACGCGGTTGATGTCGTCCAGCGGATGGGTCTCGACGAAGGGCGCGATCTGCACCTTGCCGTCGAGCACCAGGTCCAGCGCCTCGGGATAGGCCTCGGGCGGGCAACCCCAGTTGCCGAGTGCGCGGGCGTCGAACGCCATCAGGTTGGACAGCCGCAACTCGACCTTGTCCATCGTGAAGCCCACCACCGACAGCGTTGCGCCATGCACCAGCAGGCTCCAGGCGCTGAGCTGTCCGGCAGCGCTGCCCGAACACTCGAAGATGCGCCATTCGGTGCGCCGCAAGCCCTGGCTCTTGGCAAAGTCGAGCACGGCAGCCTTCAGGCCCTTGGCGTCGAGCGTGCGGCTGTTCAAGGTGAGCGAGGCGCCATGTTCGGCCACCGCCGCCAGCTTGGCGTCATCGACGTCGATGGCCACCACGCGGGCACCGAAGGCACGGGCGACCTGCACACAGTAGCCACCCACGCCACCGACCCCGACGACGATGGCCAGGCTGCCCGGCCCGACTTCGGCGCGCCGCACCGCCTGGAAGGGTGTGGTCAGCGCGTCGGCGACGATCGACACCTGGGCCAGCTGCAAGCCCGCCTTGGCGAGCCGGGTTTCGTCGACCTCGCACAGCCCGCGCGCCGGCACCACCACATGGCTCGCAAAGCCGCCCTGGATGTCGTTGCCCGGCATCTTCTGCTGCACGCAGATCGTGGCCAGGCCACGCTGGCACAGATCGCAGCTGCCGCAGGGCAGCACGGCCGGCACGATCACCGCCTTGTGGGCCCAGGCTTCGGCACCGTCACTCCAGGCCACCACGCGGCCGCTGACCTCGTGGCCCAGCGCCAGCGGCAGCGCGTGTTTGGTGCGCACACCGTCGTAGTAGTAGCCCAGATCGGTGTGGCACACGCCGCACCCGGCCACGGCGACGGTCACTTCGCCCGGCCCCGGCTGGGCGTCGAAGGCCGCGCGCTCCATCGGTTCGCCGATGGCCTTCATCAACCAGCGGTGGGCTTCGATGCTCATCGGTTGCTTCCTTTCGTTCCCCTGCCGGGACGACCTGACTGACGGGTGCAGCTCGCCGGCTCGAGCCCCACGATCTGCTTGACCGGGCCGGGTGTCGCTGCTATTGTCGCATTGTGGTACCGCAATGCTGCTTCTGACCAGTCTGGATCGAAAAAAACTTGATCTGCATTAGGTCGCTCGAAGCGACTTGCCGCTTCACTGGACCCCCTCGAACGCAAGGAGCGCAGCGTGCAGCCTGATGACGACAACGCACAGCCCGGCCCGGACGCCGGCGCACCCGGGCGCGCATCGGTCTCGGTCGCCATCGCCGGCAGTGGCGGCAGCGGCGTGATGACCGCCGGCACGATGCTGCTCGACGCCGCCGCGCGGGCCGGCCTGTACGGCCTGATGGTGCGCACCAGTGGCCCGCAGATTCGCGGCGGCGAAGCCGCAGCGCTGCTGCGCTTCGCGCGCCGGCCTACGGATGCGCTGGACGACGCTTTCGACCTTCTGCTGGCCATGGACTGGCAGAACGTGCACCGCTTCGGCGAGGAGATCCCCCTCCACGGGCGCAGCCTGGTGCTGGGCGACAGCGACGAAGGTGCCGTGCCCGAGGTCTTCGCCGCCAGCGGTGCGCGCTGCATCGCGCTGCCGCTGAAGAAGATGGCCAAGGCCCTGCCCGGCAGCTGGGGCAACATGCTGGCGCTGGGCCTGGCCGGCGGGCTGGTCAATATTCCCGAAAGCGCACTCGAAGCCGCGCTGCGCGCGTCCTGGAAACGCAGCGAGGCCGCACTGCAGGCCAACCTGGCCGCCTTGCGCGCCGGCCTGGCCGAGGCCGGCAAGCTGGCCCACGTCGGCATCGCCGGTCTGGCGCCCGGCGCCGCCGCCACCACGCCGCGCTGGCAGATCAGCGGCAACGAAGCCGCCGGCTACGGCGCTGTGCGCGCCGGCGTGCGTTTCGTCGCCGCCTATCCGATCACGCCGGCGACCGAACTGCTGGAGTGGATGGCGCCCGCACTGCGCAAGGTGGGCGGCACGCTGCTGCAGGCAGAGGACGAACTGGCGTCGGTGAACATGATCATCGGCGCTTCCTACGGTGGCGTGCCGTCGCTCACCGCCACGTCCGGACCCGGGCTGGCGCTGATGACGGAGGCCCTCGGCCTGGCGGTCAGTGCGGAGGTGCCTATCGTGGTGGTGAACGTGATGCGTGGTGGCCCGTCCACCGGCATTCCCGCCAAGAGCGAACAAAGCGACCTGTCGTTCGCCGTCAGCGGGCTGCACGGCGACGCGCCACGGCTGGTGCTGGCGCCGAACTCGATTGCCGACTGCCTGGCGACCACGCAGTGGGCAGTGCAATTGGCCGAGGCGCTGCAGGCGCCGGCGATCGTGCTGTCGGATCAGTTCATGGGCCAGTCACGCGCCATCATCGATCGCCCGCACGACGACCTGCGCAGTGCCGAGCGATTGACCGCCGCCGCGCATGCGCCGGACTACAAGCGCTACCGCGACACCCCCTCGGGGGTGTCGCCGATGGCCATTCCCGGCACGCCCGGCACCGCCTACACCGCCGACGGGCTGGAACACAGCGAAGCCGGCGTGCCCAGCAGCCAGGCCCGTGACCACCGGCTGCAGCTCGACAAGCGCGAACGCAAGCTGGTGCTGTACGACTACGGCATGCGCTGGGCGGACGTCGACCCGGCGGCCGATGCCACCCTGGCGGTGATCACCTTCGGCTCGATCACCGGCAGCGTGCGCGAGGCGGTGGCGCGTGCCGCGGAGCGGGGCGTGAAGGTGCGGCTGATCTCGCTTCGTCTGCTGGCGCCCCTGCTGCCCGAGCGCATGGCCGAGGCACTGGCCGGCGTGGCGCAGGTGTTGGTCGTGGAACAGAACCACGGCGCACAGCTGTACCGCCACCTGCGCGCCATGGTCGACCTGCCGGGCCGGCCGGCCAGCTTCCACCGCCCCGGGCCGCTGCCGCTGCGGCCGGCCGAGTTGGCGGCCGCGATCGTCGAATGGTCGCAGCAGCATCAACCACAGGAGGCCCTGGCATGAACGATGTCTGCGCACCGCAAGCGGTACTCGTCGCGGCGGATTTCAAGTCTGCGGTCAAACCGGTGTGGTGCCCGGGCTGCGGCGACTTCACTGTGCTCGGCGCCATCACCAAGGCCCTGGCCAGCCTGCAGCTGCCGCCGCATGAGGTGGCGGTGGTCTCGGGTATCGGCTGCTCGTCGCGCATCCCGGCCTACACCACCTGCTACGGATTTCATGGCGTGCACGGCCGCGCGCTGGCCGCCGGCACCGGGCTGAAGGTGGCACGGCCGGACCTGACGGTGCTCGTCACCGGCGGCGACGGCGACGGCTACTCGATCGGCGGCAACCACTTCATGCATGCCTGCCGGCGCAACGTCGACCTGACCTACATCGTGATGGACAACCACGTCTATGGCATGACCAAGGGCCAGGCCTCGCCGACCACCGAACCCGACTGGGACAACAAGCTCGCACCCGGCGGCACCGGCATCCGCTCGTTCCACCCGCTGGTGATCGCGCTGGCGGCCGGTGCCAGCTTCGTCGCGCGCGCCTTCTCCGGCGATCCGAACGGCACGGCCGACATCATCGCCCGCGCCATCCGCCACCCGGGCTTCGCCTTCATCGAGATCCTCAGCCCCTGCGTTACCTTCAGGCCCGAGCAGCGCAACTGGAAGCAGCACGTGCATGCAGCGACGGTGGAAACCACCGACGACCCCGCACGCGCGGCGCGCCGCATCATGACCGACGACGGCTTCAACCTGGGCGTGCTCTATGCCGGTGAGCGCGGCGCCTATCGCACGGCGCGCGCACCGGCCACGCACACGGTCGCCGATCTGGCGGCGGAGTTCGCGCTGTGAACCCCGCGCTGAAGGTGCACCTGCTGCGGTCGCTGGACGACTTCATGTCCCAGGCGCTGGCGATGGAGCGCGAGGCCGTGGCGCGTTACACCGAGTTCGCCGACGCCATGGAGGTGCACAACAACCGGGAAGTGGCGGCGATGTTCCGCACCATGGCGAAGTACGAAGCCAAGCATGCGACGCAGATCATGGCGCAGATGGGCTGGACCACCGACCCGCCGCCGCCCGAAGGTGGTTTCGGCTGGATCGACTTCGAGGCGCCGGAGACCGTGCCGATCGACGAGGCGCACTACCTGATGCAGCCCTGGCATGCGCTGCAACTCGCCTTGGCGGCCGAGCTGCGTGCCGTGGCATTTTTCGGCCTGCTGGCGGAGCAGGCGACGAGCGAGCCGATACGCAAGGCTGCGCTCGAGTTGCAGGAAGAAGAACGCGAACACGTGCAACTGGTGCGCGAATGGATGAAGAGCGTGCCTGAGCCCGAGCGCGACTGGGCCAACGACCCCGACCCGCCGCGCTACCACGACTGAGGATCCCCCCCATGCAAGTCCTTTTGCCGCCCGGATGGGCACCGCCGATCGGCTATTCCAACGGCATTGCCGTGCCAGCCGGGCGCATCGTCTTCATCGCCGGGCAGGTCGGATGGAACGCGCAGCAGCAGTTCGAATCGTCGGAGATCGCGCCGCAGTTCGAGCAGGCGCTGAAGAACGTGCTGGCGGTCCTGGCCGAGGCCGGTGGTCAGGCGCAGCACATCTGCCGCATGACGGCCTACTGCTGCGACAAGCCGGCCTACCTGGCGGCGCGGCGTCAGCTCGGTAGCATCTGGCGCGCGCAGATGGGGCAGCACTACCCGGTCATGAGCATGATTTTCGTCGCCGACCTGCTCGACGAGCCGGGGAAGATCGAGTTGGAGGCCACCGCGGTGCTGCCGGGCAGCTGAGCGGCCCGGTCCCGCGCCTTGGGAGCGGCGGCGACAATGCGTCGCGGCGCCGGTGCCTTCGGCCGCGCTTCCAGGCTATCACCCCTTCGCATGCATCCGCCGACCGCCCGGGCACGCAGACTCCAGCTCGACACCCTGGCCATCACGCTGCTGGTGTCGTGTTGCGCGTTCTGGGGGTTTCAGCAGATCCTGATCAAGGTCACCGTGGCCGAGGTCCCGCCACTGTGGCAGGCGGCGCTTCGCTTCTGGGGTGCCACCGCGCTGCTGTGCCTGTGGTGCCGGGCGCGCGGTGTGCCGCTGTTCGAGCGCGACGGCACGCTGCGGGCCGGCCTGCTGGCAGGGCTGTTGTTCTCGGCAGAGTTCGCCTGCATCTACATCGGGCTGATGCACACCAGTGCGTCGCGCCTGACCGTGTTCCTGTACACGAGCCCCTTCGTGGTGGCATTGCTGTTGCCGCGTGTGGTGCCGGGTGAAAAACTGCGCCGGATGCAATGGATAGGCCTGGTGATGGCCTTCCTCGCCGTGGCGATCGCGTTCAGCGAGGGATTTTTCGTGGACGCGCCGGCCACGGGCCAGTGGCGGGGTGACGCGCTGGGCCTGGCCGCCGGCATCCTGTGGGGGCTGACCACGTTGACCATTCGCAGCACCGGTTTGAGCGACGCGAGTGCCGAGAAGACGCTCTTCTATCAGGTGGCCGTGACCGCCGTGATCGCGCCCCTGCTGTCACTGATACTGGGTGAAACCTGGTCGTTGAGCTATTCGGCACTCGCCTGGGGCTCGCTGGGCCTGCAAACCGCCGTCGGCGCCTTCGCCAGCTACCTGGCCTGGATGTGGATGCTGCGCCACTACCAGGCGACACAGATGTCCACCTTCGCGTTTCTCACGCCGGTGTTCGCGCTGGTCTTCGGCGTGCTGCTGCTGGGTGAACCGTTGACGCTGCAACTGGTGCTGGCACTCGTGGGTGTGGTGGTGGGCATCCTGCTGGTGAACCAGCGGCCGCGTGGCGGTCCGGCGGCGACCGCGCTGTAGCGCACGCCACCTCAAGCCGCCAGCAGCCAGGCGCGCGGGCGCGTCGCCGGCGCAGGAGGTGTCGGCGCGGCGTCACAAGGTGCGCCGCACCATCATGTCCTTGATGCTGCTGATCGCCGCCGCCGGCAACAGGCCCTTCGGGCAGACATCGACGCAGTTCAGGATGGAGCGGCAGCGAAAAACCCGGTACGGGTCTTCCAGATTGTCCAGCCGCTCACCGGTCGCCTGGTCGCGGCTGTCGACCAAGAAGCGGTAGGCCTGCAGCAGTCCGGCCGGGCCGACGTACTTGTCCGGGTTCCACCAGTAGCTCGGGCAGGCTGACGAACAGCAGGCGCACAGGATGCACTCGTACAGGCCGTTGAGCTCGTCGCGCTGCGCGGGCGTCTGCAGCCGCTCGCGCTCCGGCGGTGGCTCATCGTTGATGAGCCAGGGCTTGACCGAGTGGTACTGCGTGAAGAACTGCGTCATGTCCACGATCAGGTCGCGCACCACCGGCAGCCCGGGAAGCGGCTTGAGCACCACGCTGCGCGGCAAGGTGCGCATGTTGGTCACGCAGGCCAGGCCATTCTTGCCGTTGATGTTCATCGCGTCCGAGCCGCAGATGCCTTCGCGGCAGGAGCGACGAAAGCTCAGGCTCGGATCGACCGCCTTGAGCCGGATCAGCACGTCGAGCAGCATGCGGTCGCTGTCGTGGACCTCGATCTCGAAGTCCTGCATGCGCGGCGGCGTGTCGGTGTCGGGGTCGTAGCGGTAGATCTGAAAACGCTGCATGGGGATCCTCGAAGCGGCCCGGCACGACGCGGATGGGTGCGCGAGGGCCGCACGCCATCTTAGGTTTCCGCCGACGGCAAGTACAGGCCAGATCCACGGTCCGGACGCTGCTTAGGCCGGTCAGGCTTGTCACAGCCGTTAAAGATGTATATGCTGTGCATCTATAGGAAGTCCACGCATGAACAGCACCGCACGGATCGCCCGACCGGACACCATCGATCGTGAATCGATCACCCGGCTCGTGCATCGTTTCTACGATGACGTGCGTGCGGACGAGGTGCTCGGCCCGACCTTCGAGCGCGTGCTCGGCGAGCGCTGGGGCACGCACCTGCCGCGCATGGTCGAGTTCTGGAGCACCGTGATGCTCGGCACGCGCAGCTTCAGCGGCAACGTCTTCGGCAAGCACATGGTCGTGCCCGGCGTCACGCCCCTGCATTTCAGGCGCTGGCTGTCCTTGTGGCTGGCACACACCGGCGCGGCATTCGACGCCACCACGGCCGGTGAGCTGCAACAGGTGGCCACCGGCATCGCACGCAACCTGTATCGTGGCTATTTCGGCCAGGCCGCCAGGTTCGACGGCATCGAAGCGGAGCTCGACCATGGCATCCATTGAACAGGCCGCACCGCTGACCCAGGCGCTGCAGCAGCCTTACCGCCACGGTTTCGTCACCGATGTCGAAACCGACGCCCTGCCGCCGGGGCTGGACGAAGGCACGATCCGCGCCATCTCGCTGCGCAAGCGCGAGCCGGAGTTCCTGCTGAAGTGGCGCCTCGCCGCCTTCGAGCGCTGGCTGACGATGGCGACGCCGGCCTGGGGTCAGTTGCAGATCGAGCCGATCGACTTCCAGGCGCTGTGCTACTACTCGGCGCCGAAGTCGCAGAAGGACGGCCCGAAGAGCCTGGCCGATGTGGACCCGAAACTGCTCGAAACCTACGAAAAGCTGGGCGTGCCGCTGCACGAGCGGGCGCAGTTGGCGGGTGTGGCGGTGGATGCGGTGTTCGATTCGGTTTCGGTGGGCACCACCTTTCGGGCCCAGCTCGCCGATGTCGGCGTGATCTTCTGTTCATTCAGCCATGCGGTGCAGCACCACCCCGAGCTGATCGAGCGCTACCTGGGCTCGGTGGTGCCGGCCGGGGACAACTTCTACGCCGCACTGAACTCGGCGGTGTTCTCCGACGGCTCCTTCGTCTACATCCCGGAGGGGGTGCGCTGCCCGATGGAGCTGTCGTCCTATTTCCGCATCAATGCGCGCAACACCGGGCAGTTCGAGCGCACGCTGATCATCGCCGAGCGCGGCAGCCAGGTCAGCTACCTCGAAGGCTGCACCGCGCCGCAGCGCGACGAACACCAGCTGCACGCGGCGGTGGTCGAACTGATCGCGGGCGACGATGCTCACATCAAGTATTCGACGGTGCAGAACTGGTACCCCGGTGACGAAAACGGCCGCGGCGGCATCTACAACTTCGTCACCAAGCGCGGCCTGTGCGCGGGTCAACGCTCGCACATCGCCTGGACGCAGATCGAAACCGGCTCGGCGATCACCTGGAAGTACCCGAGTGTGGTGCTGCGCGGCGACCACTCGCGCGGCGAGTTTCATTCGATCGCCGTGTCCAACCACTACCAGCAGGCCGACACGGGCACGAAGATGATCCACCTCGGCCGCGACACCACGAGCCGCATCGTCTCCAAGGGCATCAGCGCCGGCCACGCGCACAACAGCTACCGCGGCCTGGTGCGCGTGGCACCCACCGCCGCCGGCGCGCGCAACCACACGCAGTGCGACTCGCTGCTCATCGGCCCGGACTGCGGCGCGCACACCTTCCCCTACGTCGATGTTGCCCGCAACGACGCGGTCGTCGAACACGAGGCCACCACCACCCGCATCTCCGAGGAGCGGCTGTTCTACTGCCAGCAGCGCGGCATCGACCCGCAGGAAGCCACCGCGCTGATCGTCGGCGGTTTCTGCCAGGCGGTGCTCGAGGAGCTGCCGATGGAATTTGCGCTCGAAGCCAAGGCGCTGCTCGCGGTGTCGCTCGAAGGCGCCGTCGGATGAGCACGACCAACGCTTCCCAGAAGGACGAATCGATGACCCCCACCGGACCCTTGCTGCACGTGCACGAGTTGCGCGTCGACGTGGCCGAGCGCAACGTGCTGAAGTCGATCTCGCTCGATGTACCAGCGGGCGCGCTGCTGGTGCTGATGGGTGCCAACGGCAGTGGCAAGAGCACGCTCGGCCTGGCGCTGGCGGGCCATCCGCGCTACCGCATCGCCGGCGGGCAGGCGCGGTTTGCCGGCCAGGACCTGCTGACGCTGAGCCCCGAGCAGCGCGCCCGTGCGGGTCTGTTCGTGTCGTTCCAGGCGCCGCCGGAGATTCCCGGTGTGAAGAACAACCTGTTCATTCGCAGCGCGCTCAACGCCGTGCGCGAAGCCCGCGGCGAAGCCCCCCTCGACGCCTTCGACTTTCTGGGCGACGCGCGCAGCGCGGCACAGCGCCTGGGCCTGCCCGAGGCGATGCTGAGCCGGCCGGTGAACGACGGTTTTTCGGGCGGCGAGCGCAAGCGCAACGAGCTGCTGCAGCTGGCGCTGCTGAAGCCCAAACTGGCGCTGCTCGACGAGATCGACTCGGGCATGGACGTCGACGGTGTGCACGCCGTGGTCGAGCTGGTGCAGGGGCTGCGTGCGCAGGGCACCGCCTTCATCGTCGTCTCGCACTACCTGCAGCTGATCGAATCGATGCAGCCCGACGCCGTGCTGCGCCTCGACCAGGGCTGCATCGCCGAAACCGGTGGCCTGGAACTGGCACGCGACATCGCCCGCAGCGGTTTCGCACGGGCCACCGCATCTGCCGGCGCCTGATGACCATGGACAGCGCCCGAGCCGACATCCTGGCCGCCCGCGAAAAGCTGGCCGTGCGCGGCTGGATCGCCCGCCACTCCGAGGCCTTCCGCCACCTGCCGCCGCCTGGCGCCGCGGTGTGGCTGGGCGACGAGCCCGGTGCCGCGGGCTGCGAGGCGCACCCGTTGGCCGGTGCCGGGTGGACGCTGCACCCGGTGGGCCATTCGCCACAGGGCCGCGTCGATGCCCGCTGGCTGGATGCCCGCGATGCCCTGCAACGTGCCGAGTTGTTTGCCGGTCTGCCGCCAGCCGATGACGGCGAAGCGGCGCCATTCGCCTGGGCGCACCGTGCCCTGTGCCGGCAGGGGCTGCGCCTGCGCATCGGCGGCGAGCCGGGTGCCGCGCGGGGTGCGGCCGGAACGGTCTGGCTGCAACTGCGTCGCCAGCCGCGCAGCGCGGTCGAGGCGCCGCTGCTGGTGATCGAGGTGCTGGCGGGCGTGCACTGCGTGCTGGTCGAGCGGCACGAACGCGAACCCGGGCAATGTGGTCGCGCGGTGGTGCAGAACCTGCACACGCACATCCGGCTCGACGAAGGCGCCACGCTGCAGCACCTGCGCATTGCCATGCCGGGCGAAAACGACCGCATCGCGCATCACCTGCAGACGCGGCTCGGCCGCGGCGCGCGCTACCACCAGGCGCTGATCGCCACGGCAAGCAGCTACCACCTGCAGCGCCAGCAGATCGAGCTGCAGGGCGACCAGGCCGACGCCCGCGTCGCGGGGGTGCTGTTCGCTGCCGATGCGAACGTGGAGCAGCAGGTGCGCGTCTCGCACACCGGGACGCATACCCGCAGCGACGTCGAGAGCCTGGTGCTGGCCAGCGGCGGCGCACGCGCGGTGGTCAATGCCCACACGCGCATCGCACCCGGCGCCGACGAGGCTGACGTGCGGCAGCGGCTGAACGGCGTGCCCATCAGCGGCCAGCCGAAACTGGTGCTGCGACCGCACCTCGAGATTCACCACGACAAGGTGCAGGCCGCGCACGGTGCGACCTGGGGCGCATTGCCGGAGGATGCGTTGTTCTACGCGCGGCAACGTGGCTTGTCCGAAGCGTTTGCGCGCCGCCTGATCGTCGAGGGCATGGCCAGCGCCTTGTTCGAGCGTTGCCTGGGTGGCCCCGAACTGCCGCACACGCTGGGCATCGACACCTTGCTCGGCGAGGTGGCGAGCCGCCAGTTCATGTCCGTGGCGAAAGGCGGCGATGATTGAGCTGAAGCTGCCGGGTCGCACTGACCTGGGCGCCTGGCGCGACCTGTTTCCGGTGCTCGCCCAGTGCGTCCACGATGCGCCGCTGGCCTACCTGGACAACGCGGCGACGACGCAGGTGCCACGGCCGGTGCTGGATGCGATGCGCGAATTCGAGCAGCACGACCGTGCCAACATCCACCGCGGTGTGCACACGCTGAGCCAGCGTGCCACCGACGCCTTCGACGCCGCGCGCGCGCAGCTCAAGCGTTTTGTCGGCGCCGGGCCGCAGCACGAACTGGTGTTCGGCTCGGGCACCACCGATGCGCTCAACCAGGTGGCGCACGGTCTGTCGGTCGCCGGCGCCGAGCCGGCGTTGATTCAACCGGGTGACCAGATCATCGTCAGCGGCCTGGAGCACCACGCCAACCTGGTGCCCTGGCAGCAGGCCGCCCGGCGCTGCGGCGCGACGCTGCGCTGGCTTCTGCCCGATGCGCAGGGCCGGCTGCATGTCGAGGACCTGGCCGGGCTGCTGAATCCGCGCACGCGGGTGTTCGCACTGACGGCCTGTGCCAATGCCACCGGCGAGCGCCCGCCCTACGAAGCGCTGCTGGAAGCGGCCGCCGATGCCGGCGCACTGACCGTGCTCGATGCCGCGCAGGCCGTGGGGCACGACGCGCCAGACATGGCCACGCTGCGCTGCGATTTCATGGCCTTCTCGGGCCACAAGATGTACGGGCCGATGGGCACGGGTGCGCTGGTCGGCCGGCGCGCCGCGCTCGAACGCCTGGTGCCGCTGCGCTACGGCGGCGACATGGTGCAATGGGTCACGCGCAGCGACGCCTGCTTCGCCGACCTGCCGGCGCGGCTCGAAGGCGGCACGCCCAACGTGGCCGGTGCGGTGGGCATGGCGGCGGCGGCAGCGTTCATCGACCGCGTCGGCCGCACGGCGATCGATGCCCATGTGCGGGCGCTGCGCGCGCAGGCCGCGGCCGATCTGGCGGGCATCGACGGCGTCACGGTGCTGGCGCCGCACGCAGAGACCTCGGCCATCGTGTCCTTCGTCGCCGACGGCGTGCACCCGCACGACATCGGCACGCTGCTCGACGAACAGGGCATCGCCGTGCGCACCGGCCACCATTGCGCGCAGCCGCTCATCGATCACCTGGGCCTGGGGCCGACGACGCGCGCATCGTTCGCGCTGTACAACACCCACGACGAGGTCGAGCGGCTCGTCGCCGGGGTGGCGCGCGCGGTGGAGCGACTCAAATGAGCGGCGATGCACTTCAGGCGCTGTATCAGGACGTGGTCATGGACCACAAGCGCGCGCCGCGCAACTTCGGCACGCTGGACGCGCCGACTCATCAGGCACGCGGACACAACCCGCAATGCGGCGACGATCTGCAGGTCGCCCTGTGCGTGCACGACGGCAAGCTGCGCGACATCCGCTTCTCGGGCCACGGCTGCGCCATCTGCATCGCCTCGGCCTCGATGATGACCGAGGCGGTTCGCGGCCAGGACGTTCAACTCGCGCAGCAACTGCAGCAGCGTTTTCGTGCCGTGCTGACCGGCCAGCTCGAACCCGTTGACGCCGAACTCGGCAAGCTGATCAGTCTGGCTGGCGTGCGCGCCTACCCGAGCCGCATCAAGTGCGCGCTGCTCGGCTGGCATGCGCTGATGCACGCCCTGGCGTCGAACGACGGCGCCACCGGGGCGACCGCGTCCACCGAAACCTCCGGCCTGGGGTCGGCACCATGAAAGTTCAGCGCGAACCTGTGACCGTGCAGCGGGCGGTGCGCGTCGAACGCATCCCGGACGGCACGCCGATGGACGTGCCCGCCGGCACGGCGGCGCAGCTGACGCAGGCGCTCGGATCGTCCTTCACGCTGCTGGTCGATGGCCAGCTGGTGCGGCTGAAGGGCGTCGATGCCGACGCCATCGGGCGGTCGAGGCCGCTGGCCCCCGAGGTGCCGGCCGATGTCGGCCCGGACGAGCTGAGCGACCTGGTGTGGCAGACGCTGCGCACCTGCTACGACCCGGAGATCCCGATCGACATCGTCGAGCTCGGCCTGGTCTACGACGTCGAACTGACGCCGCTGGACGACGGCCGCTTCAAGGTGAAGGTGCAGATGACGCTCACCGCGCCCGGCTGTGGCATGGGTGAAGGCATCGCCGACGAGGTCTGCGACAAGGTGCTGGCCCTGCCCCACGTCGGCGAGGCCACGGTCGACCTGGTCTTCGACCCGCCCTGGGATCGCTACCGGCTGTCCGAGGTGGCCCGGCTCGCGCTCGGTCTTTGAGATCGACGCGACCGCAGCCGCTGCGCCCCGCCGATGCGACTCACCGAATACACGGACTACACGCTGCGCGTGCTGATGTACTGCGCTCAGCACCCGCGGCAACTCGTGACGATCGGCGAACTGGCCCTGCACCATGGGCTGTCGAAGAACCACTTGATGAAGATCGTCAACGACCTCGCGCGCCAGGGCCTGATCGAGACGGTGCGCGGGCGGGGCGGCGGCTTGCGGCTGCTGAAGGAACCCGCCGACATCCGCATCGGCGATGTCGTGCGCGCATCGGAAACCGACTTCCGCCTGGTCGAGTGCTTCGATGCCGGCACCAGTCTCTGCACGCTCAGCCCTGCTTGCGGGCTGAAGCACGTGTTCGATGCCGCGTTGCAGGCCTACTTCAAGGCACTGGACGCTGCCACGCTGGCCGACATCAGCGGCATGTCTTCCGGTGCCGCCACGTCGTCGGCCATGTCCGGCCCGGCGCGTGTGCACGTTGCCGTTCGGGTCGGACGCAGCGCCAGCTGAGCCGAGAGACACCGCCACGCCCGATCATCGGCGCCATCGGCGCCATCGGCGGGCTGCGGTTTCAGCGCCGCAGCGCCAGCCCTGAGCTTGCTCAACACCCCCACGGCCGCGTCACTTCACGAACTTGCGGAACGCCGGCTTGCGCTTTTCCTTCAGCGCGTCGACGCCTTCGCGCGATTCGTCGGTGTCGTAGTACAGCTTGAGGGCCAACATGCCCAGTCCGGCGATGCCACCCTGGTGCGCGGTGTCCATGTTGAACGAACGTTTCGCGATGGCGAGCGCGGTGGGGCTGCGTTCACACAGCTCCTCGGCCCACCTCTGCACTTCGGCGTCGAGCTGATCGTGCGGCACGCACGCGTTGGCCAGGCCCATCGCCACCGCCTCGGCGCCCGAATAGCGGCGGCACAGGTACCACATTTCGCGCGCCTTCTTTTCACCCACGACCCGCGCCAGGAAGGCGGTGCCGTAGCCGGGATCGACCGAACCCATCTTCGGCCCGACCTGCCCGAACACCGCCTTGTCGGAGCAGATCGTCAGGTCGCAGATCGTGCACAGCACGTTGCCGCCGCCGATCGCAAACCCCTGTACCCGAGCGATCACCGGTTTGGGCACATCGCGGATCGCGGTGTGCAGTTCTTCCATCGGCAACCCGATGGTGCCGCGGCCGTCGTAGTTGCCGTCGTGGGCCGACTGGTCACCGCCGGTGCAGAAGGCCCGCTCGCCGGCGCCGCCCAGCACGATGGCACCGACCGCGCGGTCGTAGCCGGCGCGGTTCAATGCCTTGATCAGTTCGTCGCAGGTCTGGCCGCGAAACGCATTCATCTTGTCGGGCCGGTTGATGATGATCCAGGCCACGCCGTTGCGCACTTCGTACAGGATGTCTTCGAATTCCATGGGGGCCTCGGTGCGGGTGGTTGCGAAGCGACGCGGCGCCGCGCCCGTCACGGCGTCGCGACGGATTTGGCACGCAGGTCGCGCACACGCACGGCCTTGCCCTGCGAGCGGGCCACGGTGCCCGGCGCCATCACCTGAACCGTGGCGCTGATGCCGATCAGCGACTTGATGTGGTGCGCTGCGTCGGCTGCCAGCCGCGCGTAGTCGGCGGCCGCCACCTCGGGCAAGGCCTCGACCTCGAGCGACACCTGATCGAGCACGCCCTGGCGTTCGAGCACCAGCTGGTAGTGCGGCGCGATGCCCGGCCGGCCGATCAGCACCGCCTCGACCTGCGACGGATAGACGTTGACGCCGCGGATGATCAGCATGTCGTCGTTGCGCCCGGTCACGCGCAGGATTCGTGCGTGCGTGCGCCCGCAGGCGCAGGGTGAACGATCGATGCGCGTGATGTCGCGCGTGCGGTAGCGCAGCATCGGCAGCGCCTGCTTGCTCAGCGTGGTGATGACGAGTTCACCGGCCTCGCCGTCGGGCAGCGTGGTGCCGCTGTCGGGGTCGATGACCTCGAACAGGAAGTGGTCCTCCCATCCGTGCAGACCGTTTCGCGCCTCGCACTCGCAGGCCACCCCAGGGCCCATGATCTCGGACAGGCCGTAGATGTCGTACGCGCGCAGCCCGATGCGGGCTTCGATCTCCTGGCGCATGGCCTGGCTCCAGGGTTCGGCCCCGAACAGGCCCACCCGCAACCCACTGTGGCGCAGGTCCACGCCCTGCTGCTCGGCCACCTCGGCAATGGCCAGCGCATAGGACGGCGTGGCACACAGCACGCGGGCGCCGAAGTCCATGATCAGCGTCACCTGCCGCTCGGTGGATCCGCCCGACACCGGCACCACCGGCGCGCCCAGGCGGGTGGCGCCATCGTGCGTGCCCAGGCCACCGGTGAACAGCCCATAACCATAGGCGTTGTGCACGACGTCGCCGCGACGTGCCCCGACCGCGTACATCGAGCGCGCGACCAGGTCGGCCCAGATCGACAGGTCCTGCGCGGTATAGCCCACGACCGTCGGCTTGCCCGTCGTGCCCGAAGACGCATGCAATCGGGCCAGCTGGTCCACCGGCCTGGCAAACAGGCCGAAGGGGTACTGGTCGCGCAAGTCGCTCTTCACGGTGAAGGGCAAGCGCCGCAGGTCATCGAGGCTTTTCACGTCCTGCGCGTGTGTCAACCCCACCGCCCGCAAGCGCTCGCGCTGCCACGGCACGTTCGACGCGGCGTTGCGCAGGCTGTCCTGCAGCCGCTGCAACTGCAGCTGTTCCAGCTGCTCGCGCGGCAGCGTCTCCACCTCGGGATGCAGCCCGGCTGCATTTTCGTGTCTGGACACTTCAGCGGTGGCAGTCATCGACCCTCCCTGATCCGCGCGCGCTCAGCGACGCACGCCGCGCACCGGCATGTGCGCGAGCGCAAAGCCCTGATTGAAGGCGGCGCGCGTCACGAGCAGAAACTTGAACCCCGCCCCACCGAGCAGAGCGACGGCGCCGGCGAGCACCTGCAGCACCGCCTGCCAGCCCGCAGGCAATGGCACAACCAGGACGACGAACACGAGGGCCAGCGGCAACAGACTGCCCGCATGGAACACCTGCGCGGCTCGATTCACCGCCTGCAACGGACGCGGCCGCAGGCTGCGCGCCAGTCGCTGTTGCCACATCACGCCGAGGACCAAGCGCAGCGTCAGCAGCGCACCGAAACCCAGCCACGGACCCCAGCGGACCTGCCCCCACCAGGGGGCCAACAGCCAGTACAACGCGGCGCCTTCGCACAGCCCGGTGGCCACGAGCAGCGGCACGGTGAGCGGCTCGCGCCACGCGGGGATGCCCTTGGCCGCCTGCAACATGCGGGCCTGGCAGTACAGGTAGCCCAGGGCCAGCAGGCCCGCCACCGGTGCCGCGGCGCCGACGCCGAACAGCGCCAGCAGTGCACTGCCGAACAACAAGGGCGCGAGCGCGGCCTCGCGCGACATCCATGAGCTGCGCGGATTGAAAATTACGTTCAGTGCGCGCCAGGGACGGCCGATCTCGGCAAACACGCTGAGCAAACCCAGCGCCACCAGGCTCATGGCCGTTGACAGGAGCACGATCTGCAGGCTGCCCTGCGATTGCGAGAGCGCCGCGAACACCAGCAGGCCGCAGCCCGCCCCGCCGCCGATGAAGTTGCCTGCGGCGCGTGCGTCCCAATGCGCCTGCTGCCAGGGATCGGGGCCGTAGCTCAAGCGTCGCGCTCCTTGTCCCACAGATAGAAGAACCCTGGCCCGGTGCCGAGCTCCTCGTGCATCCGGAAGTGCTGGTTCTCGGCCAGCAGCTGCGAGACGTTGCTGTCGGGGTCTTCGATGTCGCCGAAGGCCAGCGCCTGCGCGATGCAGGAGTTGACACACGCGGGCGTGGCCTCGGCGTCGATGCCCGGCGTCTGCCCCTTGGCCAGCCCGGCGTCGATGCGGTCGACGCAGAACGTGCACTTGGTGGCCACCGCCAACCGCGATTCGTCGTGGCGCAGCGCTTCGCTCTCGGTCGGCTTGCCGTAGGCAAAGCTCGCGCGATCGGTCTTGTAGCGCGCCTGGTAGGGGCAGGCGACGGCGCAGTAAGAGCAGCCGATGCACAGGTCGTAGTCGATCGTGACGATACCGTCGGCGCGCTTTTTCGTCGCCGTGCTGGGGCACACCTCCATGCACGGCGGGTCTTCGCAATGCTGGCAGCCCACCGGCACGAAAGCGCGCTGCACGTCAGGGTACTCGCCGAATTCCATGTCGAGCACGCGCCGCCATTGCACGCCGGGCGGCGTGGCGTTGGCGTGTTTGCACGCTGCCGTGCAGGTCTGGCAGCCGACACAGCGCCGCAGATCCGCGACCATTGCCCAGCGGGTCATTGGCGCCCCCTTTCCGATGAGACCATCGTCCGGTCCGCCGCAGGGACCCGGCCCGGCTTGGCGCCGCCGGGCGCCCGGCCCGGCCCCCGGAATGCGCGTGGCGGCCGCGCCGGTTCGGGCCCGGTCGCCTTGCGCAGCGCCACCCGCACGATGTCGGCACCGGAGCCGGTGGCATCGGTCTGGTCGAGCGACATGCTGGCCAGCGTGTTCAGGCTGGGTACGCCGAAGTCCTTGGCCAGCGGCGTCGCCCAGTGGTCGAACTGACCGATCATCAGCAGCGTGTCGGGCCGGATGCCCTGGCGCAGCACCGCGCGGCCGCGCACGCTGCGCTTCGGGGTGGCGATCTCTATGGCGTCGCCATCTTCGATGCCCAGCTGGCGTGCACGCTGCGTATTGACGATGACACCGCGGTGGCCG
>JBDTUO010000015.1:0-19117 GCA_040007675.1 Rubrivivax sp. | reverse complement strand
CCGTAGCCCAGCTCCTTGCCGCCGAGCTTGCCGTACGCGATGACCGCGAAGCGCGGCGTTTCGCGGTGGCGCTGGCGCAGGCGCCCCCAGACCCAGCGCAGCGTCGTCGCCAGCACCGCGTCGGCGAGCGCGGACAGGTCGTCGGCGACCTGCTCGACGGTGTTCTCGCGCTCGACGTCGCGTACCAGGATGCGAAAGACCTCGGCGTGGTGGGCGCGCCGCAGCGTGTCGAGCAGCGACTCCTCGTCGTCCTCGCCGGCGCGCACCCAGGCGGCGTGGCGCTCGTCGAGTTCGGCCTCGAACGCCGCCGCCTCGAAGCGCTGGTGCAGCAGCCGTGCATCGGCCAGCTCGTCGATCACGCCCGGATGGCGCATCAGGTATTGCATCGGCCAGCGCGCGAGCCCCAGCAGCCGCAGCAGTCGCTTCAGCACCTCCGGCCGCTCGGCCAGCAGCGCCAGGTAACTTTCGCGCCGCAGCAGCGGCTCGACCCAGTCGACAAAGCGCAGCGCGGACTGCGGCGAACACGCACCGTTCTCGACCAGCGCGCCGGTGCGCAGCATCAGCCGCCCGAGGCGCAAGCGGCTGTCGTCGCGCAGCGCCTGCACGCGCGGCTGCGTCACCCAGTCGCGCAGGCGCTCGGCCAGCACCGGCGGCAGCCGCTCGAGCAGCGCCTCGCTGTCGATCGGCATCGGGCCGGGACCGCAGCCCTGGCACGGGCCGCGCCCGGGTTCCGGCGCCTGCCCGTCGTGCAGCAGCGCGTCGAACTCCGCCGCCACCAGCTCACGCGCCGCGCCGAGACGCTCGAGCAGTTCGCAGGTCTCGCGCTGGCACACCAGGCCCAGGCTGGCGGCGATCCAGCGCAGGTCGGCGTCGACGGTCGGCAGCAGGTGGGTCTGCTGATCGTCGAGGTACTGGATGCGGTGCTCGATCCGGCGCAGCAAGGTGTAGGCGTCGGCGAGCCGCTCGGCCGTCACCGGCTCCATCAGGCCGCGCTCGACCAGCCGCTGCAGGCCGCGCAAGGTCGAGCGGGTGCGGATCTCCGGGTACTGACCCCCGCGCACGACCAGCATCAGCTGCACGATGAACTCGATCTCGCGAATGCCGCCGCGCGACAGCTTGACGTCGTTGGCGCGCTCCGGACGACCGGCCGCGCGGCGCTGTGCTTCGTCGCGGATCCGCCGGTGCAGCTGGCGCAGCCCTTCGAACACGCCGTAGTCGAGGTAACGGCGGTACACGAAGGGCGTCACCAGCGCCCGCAGCTGCAGCGCGCTGCCGCTTGCGACCGCCGAGCGCGGCGCGACGACACGGCTTTTCAGCCACGCGAAGCGCTCCCACTCACGACCCTGGACCTGGAAGTACTCCTCCAGCATCGGCAGGCTGACCACCGGTGGCCCGGAGTTGCCGTTCGGCCGCAGCGCGAGGTCGACGCGGAACACGAAGCCGTCGTCGGTGGTCTCGCCGATCAGCGCGTACAGGCGCCGCGCGACGAGCGAGAAATACTCGTGCGCAGACACCGTCGGCAGCGACGCCGGGGCGTCCGCGGGGGCGTCGGGCGGTCGGCCGTCGGTCTGGCCGGCGTCCTCGTAGACGTAGATGAGGTCGATGTCGGACGACACGTTGAGTTCGCGCGCGCCCAGCTTGCCCATGCCGACGACCCAGAACTCGATCGGTTTGCCGTCCGCCGTGTACGGACGGCCATGGCGCTGCGCCGCGTCGGTGCAGGCCCGCTCCAGTGCGTGCTCCAGCGCCACCTCGGCCAGGCCCGTCATCGTGGCGGTCACGGCGTCGAGCGACGCCCGCCCTTCGACGTCTTCCACCGCGAGCCGCTCGAGCACGAGCTGGCGCGCGACGCGCAGCGCGGCGGGCAGCGCGTGCGCGTCGTCGAACAGCCGCCGCACCAGCGCATCGATGCCTGCGGCGTCGGGCAGCCCGGGCGGCAACAGGGCCCGTTCGGCGCCATAGCGGCGCCGCACCCGTTGCACGAAGCGGCTGTACGCAGCGTCGGCCGAACCCGGGGATCCCGTCATCGTGGCCGAGGGTCTGTGCTAGATTGCCGCGCGCCCGGCGATGACCGCCGGCAGCAGCCTGGCCGCACCGCAGCCGCCAGCGGGCCACCGTCTCCCGAGGCCCGGATTCTCGAATGTCGTCAATGCCGTCCTCCCGCCCCGCGCTGCCGAATCCGGACCGCCGCCGCCACCACGCTCTGCGCACGACGATCCGCTGGGCAGCACGCCTGATCCTGGCCGCATGGGGTTTCGTGCTGCTGGCCTGGCTGGTGCTGCACTGGGTCATTTTGCCCCGCCTGGACGAATGGCGCCCGCAGATCGAGGCGCGTGCCGGCGCGGCCATCGGCGCACCGGTGCGCATCGGTGCGATCCGCGTGCGTTCCGGCAGCTGGATCCCGGCGTTCGAGGCCGACGACGTGCGCCTGCTCGACCGCGACGGGCAAGTCGCCTTGCAGCTCGGCCGGGTCTCGGCCGCCCTCGCGCCGCGCTCGCTGCTGACCCTGCGGCCGCGCTTCGCGCAATTGCACCTCGAGGGCGTGCGGCTGGACCTGCGGCGCGACCGTGACGGCTCGGTACGCATCGGCGCGTTCGACCTCGACGGCCCGGCCGCCGCCCGCGTCGATTCGCGGCTCGCCGACTGGTTCTTCGCCCAGTCCGAGTTCGTGGTCCGGCACGGCAGCGTGCGCTGGACCGACGCCACGCGCGACGCGCCGTCGCTCGAGCTGGCGGACGTCGACTTCGTGCTGCGCAACGGCTTGCGCCAGCATGCACTGCGCGTCGACGCCACGCCACCCGCCGGCTGGGGCGAGCGCTTCACACTGCGCGCCAGCTTCACGCAGCCCCTGACCGCGCGCGCCGGTGACTGGCGACGCTGGAACGGGCGAGTGTTCGCCGACCTGCCGGGGGTCGACGCTGCCGAATTGCGGCGGCACGTTGCGCTGCCCTTCGTTCTCGAGGCCGGTCATGGCGCGCTACGCGCCTGGGTCGATGTCGAGCGCGGCCGTCCGGTCGGTGGCACCGCAGACCTGGCGCTCGCCGACGTCACGCTGCGGCTCGGCCCTCAGGCTACGTTCAGCACGCCGACCGTAGCCCCGGCCAGCACGCCGACCCACGCCACGACACACGCCCCCGCGGGCGCCGCGGCAGACCTGCCGCTGCGCCTGCGGACGCTCAGCGGTCGGCTGACGGTGCAGCGCCAGCCCTCTTCCTGGGACGCCGCGCTCACCGGGCTGGCCTTCATCACCGATGACGGTGAGCCGTGGCAGCCGTCGTCGCTGCGCGTGGTGCTGCAGCAGGCCGCACCGGCGGCCGATGGCAGCACGGCGCCGGTCACCGGCGGCTCGCTGCGTGCCGACCGCCTCGAGCTGGGCCCGCTCGCCCGCCTGGCGGCCCGCTTGCCGCTGCCGCCGGCGGCGCACCTGGCGCTCGCCGAACTGCTGCCGCAGGGCAGCGTGAACGGGCTCGACATCGACTGGCGGGGGCCGCCCGACGCGCCGCTCGGCTACCGGGTGCGCGGGCGTGCGCAAGGCCTCGCGCTCGCGGCCGGCCCGCCCGGGCCGCCGGCGCACGGCGCCGACCGCAGCCCGGGACGCCCGGGGCTGCGCGGGGCCACGGTCGAACTCGATGCGAGCGACGCCGGCGGCACGGCCACGCTCTCGATCCGCCAGGGCCTGCTGATCGTGCCCGGCGTCTTCGAACAAGCCGAAGTACCGCTGCACCGCTTCGACGCGTCGCTGGCCTGGACCGTGCGCTCCGCCGGCGACGGCCTGCCGCCGGCGATCGAACTGAACGTGCGCGACGCCCGCTTCGCGAATGCCGATGGCCGCGGCAGCTTCACCGGCCGCTGGCAGACCGGCAGCGCGACCGGTCCGACGGGACCGGCCGGCGCGGCCGACCCGAGCGGCCCGAGCGGCCCGAGTGGTCGTTACCCGGGCCGGCTCGAGCTGACCGGCACGCTGCAGCAAGGACAGGCCGCGCGCGTCGCGCGCTACCTGCCGGTGGTGCTGTCCGAGTCGGCGCGACGCTACGTCGAACGTGCGATGGGCAATGGCCAGCTGGCGGATGGCCGCTTCGAGGTGAGCGGCGATCTCGCCCACTTCCCGTTCATCGACGGCAGCCCTGGCCGCTTCCTGATCCGGTCGCGTCTGCGCCAGTTGCAGTTCGCCGTCGTGCCGCCGCCCGCCGGCGGTGGGACGCCGACCTGGCCTGCACTGAGCAGCGTCGGCGGCGAACTCGAGTTCGACCGTGGCGCGATGCGGATCCGGGTGGCCGAAGCCCAGTGGGGCGGTTTCACGCTGCGCGACGTGCACGGAGGCATCGAGGATCTCGTGCACCAGCCGGTGCTGAGGCTTGACGGCCAGGGCCGTGGCAGTGCGGCGGACCTGCTGCGCTTCGTCGACGCGACGCCGGTCGGGCGCTGGATCGGCGGCTCGCTGCAGCACGCGAGCGCCAGCGGTGACGTGGACCTGACCCTCTCGCTCGCGCTGCCGCTGCACGACACGGCGGCGACCACCGTGCGCGGCGCCCTGCAGCTCGGCGGCAACGAGCTGCGGCTGGCCCCGGGCACGCCGGCGCTCGCCGACGCGCGCGGCCGCGTCGACTTCACCGAGAAGGGGTTCAGCGTCGTCGGCGCGCGGGCCCGTGTGTTCGGCGGCGACGCCACTCTCGACGGCGGCAGCCAGCCCGACGGCAGCCTGCGGTTCGCCGGCCAGGGGCTGGCGACCACCGAGGGCCTGCTGCGGGCGGGCGAACTGCCGGCGCTGGCGCCGCTCGCTGCGCTCGGGCCGCGCCGGTTCTCGGGCCAGGCACCGTACCAGGTGCAGGTGTCGCTGCCGCGCGGCGGGCATCTGCCGGAGTGGCAGGTCACGAGCAGCCTGGCCGGCCTCGCCATCGACCTGCCTTCGCCGCTGGGCAAACCGGCGGCTGCGGCATGGCCCCTGCGCGTGAGCACCAGCGCCCTCGCCGAGCGGACGGACGCCGACGAGTGGCGGGTCGAGCTCGGCGACGTGCTGCAGCTGCGGCTGGAGCGCGACCTCGGCGGCGACGGCGCGCGCGTTCGCCGCGGCAGCATCGGCATCGGCATCGGCGCGGCGCTGCCCCCGCTGCCGTCCGCCGGCGTCGTGGCGGCGCTGCAGGTGCCACGCCTCGATGTCGATGCCTGGCAGGCCCTCGCCGACGCCGCGAGCGGCGGTGCGGCGTCGGCCGGCGCTCGCGGGTCCTTCGCCGGCGCCGACGCGGCGTGGCCGACCCAGCTGTCGCTGCGCAGCGACGAGCTGCGCTGGGGCGAGCGGCGGCTGCACGGGCTGACGCTGGCCCTTCAGCGCCGGCCCGCGGCGACGGAGACGCACTGGGTGGGCGAGTTGCAGGCGGACGAGGCGGCCGGGCGCATCGAGTGGCACCAGCCGCGCGACGGCGCACCGGGCCGCGTCGTGGCGCGGCTCGATCGTCTGAACGTTCCGGCGCCGGCGGACCGCGCCGCGCCTGCCGCCGCGCCTGCCGCCGCGGCGGCGTCCGCGGCGGCGTCGTCCACGGCGTCGGCGCGCCGCCCGGTCACGCTGCCGGCGCTCGACCTGCGGGTGCAGGACTTCCGCTGGCGCGGCAAGGCGCTCGGCCGGCTCGAGGCACGGGCGTCGAACCGGCCGTTGGCAGCCCGCACGGCCCCGACGGCGCCGGCGCAGGAGTGGCAGATCGAACAGCTGCGGCTCACCTCGCCCGACGCGATCCTGGATGCCCGGGGCCGCTGGATCGACGGCCAGCGCACGGCGCTCGACCTCGTGCTCGACGTCGGCGACGCCGGCCGCTTCGCCGAACGCATCGGCGCCGGCAACGGCCTCAGCGGCGGCCGTGGCCGTATCGAAGGCCGCCTCGGCTGGCAGGGCTCGCCGCTCGCGCCGGACGCGTCGCAGCTGGAGGGGGACCTCAAGATCACCCTCGCCGACGGTCGTTTCCTGAACGCCGACCCCGGCGCCGCGCGGCTGCTCGGCGTGTTGAGCCTGCAGGCCCTGCCGCGCCGCTTGCTGCTCGACTTTCGCGACGTCTTCCAGGAGGGCTTCGGCTTCGATACCGTCAGCGGCGACGTCACGCTCGACGGCGGGGTCGCGCGCACCACCAACCTGCGCCTGCTCGGGGTGCAGGCCGCGGTACTGATCGAAGGCCGGACCGACCTGCACAGCGAGACGCAGGACCTGCACATCATCGCGGTGCCCGAGATCAACGCCGGCACCGCCGCGCTCGCGGTCGCGGCCATCAACCCGGCGGTCGGCCTGGGAACCTTTCTCGCGCAATGGCTGCTGCGCGAGCCGATGATGGCCGCGAGCACGCGCGAGTTCCGCGTCACCGGCACCTGGTCGGAGCCCAGCGTGGAGCGTGTCGATCGGCTCGTGGCAGACACTGCCGCCGGCGCCGCGCGCAGTCCGACGCGGCCAGGAGGAACCCCATGACGATGACGGCCCCGACCACGGTGGCGGCGCTGCAGATGGTCTCGGGCACCGAGGTCGGCGCCAACCTCGACACCGCGGACCGGCTGCTGGGCGAGGCCGCCGCCGCCGGCGCGACGCTCGCCGTGCTGCCCGAGTACTTCTGCCTGATGGGCCAGCGCGACACCGACAAGCTCGTGGTCGCCGAGGCGCCCGGCGACGGCCCGATCCAGGCCCGGCTCGCGGATTGCGCGCGTCGGTACCGGCTGTGGGTGATCGGCGGCACGCTGCCGCTGCGCACCGACGACCCGACGCGCGTCAGCAACAGCTGCCTCGTGTGGTCGCCCGACGGCACGCTCGCAGCACGCTACGACAAGCTGCACCTGTTCGCCTTCGAGCACGGCGAGGAGCGCTACGACGAGGCCCGCGTGCTGCGCGCCGGTGACGCGCCGGTGGCGCTGCAGGCGGGGGCGCTGCGGGTCGGGCTGTCGGTCTGCTACGACCTGCGCTTCCCGGAGCTGTACCGCGCGCTGATGCGGCCGCCGTGCGACCTGCTCAGCGTGCCGTCGGCCTTCACGGTGCCGACCGGGCGCGCGCACTGGGCGCTGCTGCTGCGTGCGCGTGCGGTCGAGAACCAGTGCTGGGTGGTGGCCGCCGCGCAGGGGGGCCTGCACCCGAGCGGGCGCCGCACCTGGGGCCACTCGATGATCGTCGACCCCTGGGGCGACGTGCTCGCCGAGCAGGCCGAGGGCGAAGGGGTCGTGCTCGCGACGCTCGATCCGGCGCGGCGCGACGACGTGCGACGGCGCTTGCCGGCACTGCGCCACCGGCGACTCTGAGCGGCGCGGCCTGCGTGGCAGTGAGCGCGGTGGCGGCGCTGACTCAGCGCCAGCCGTACATCATCTGGCGCGCGATCAGCCGTTTCAGCGGCGGGGCGCGTTCGAGCGCGGCGAGTGCCAGCCCGCGCAGTCCGCCCAGCCCCGGCAGCGTCCAGGTGAAGCTGCGCGCCAGGAAATCGGTGGCACCGATCATCGCCCAGCGGTCCGGGGCCCGCGCCCATTCGACGCGCCGCAGCGCGGCGTCGAGGTCGTCGGCAAAGCGCAGCGCGTCGACCAGCTGGTGGGCGTCGCGCAGGCCCAGGTTGAGGCCCTGGCCTGCGACCGGGTGCAGGGTCTGCGCCGCGTTGCCGATGCGCACCGTGCGGCCGTGCACCAGCGTGCGCTCGGCGTTCAGGCCGAGCGGGAAGTCCTTCAGCGGCGTCAGCGTGGCCAGGCGCCCGGCCGCCGTCGGGAACAAGGTGTTCAGCACCGCCAGGCGCTGGGCGTCGTCCAGAACGCGCACCGGATCGTCGGCGCTCGGCACACACCAGACGAGCGCGGCCTGGCGCGCGCCATCGGCGCGGGCCGGCAGCGGCAACAGTGCCGCGGGCCCATGGCGCGTGAAGCGTTCGAACGCCATGCCCGGCGTGCCGCCGTCGAGCGTCGCGGTGCCGACCCACGCGGTCTGGCCGTAGTCGCGGGCCAGCGCCTTGCGCGCCGGCTCGGCGGCCACCCCGCCTGCGACAACCACGCCGCCTTCGGCAACCACCGCGAGGTCGAAGGTCTCGGCGATGCCGGCGTCGACCTCGACGCCGTCGGGCGTGGGCTTCAGCGCCGCCACCGCCTGCCCGAAACGCGAACTGCAGCGCGCCGGCTCGGCCGCCGCCAGCGCCAGCCAGGCCGCCTGCAGCGCCCCCACGAGCTGGCCGTAGCGGAGCACCGCACCGAGCATCGGCACACCGAGGTCCGAGGCCCGCAACTGCAGCTCGCCGGACGCAAAGCTGGGCGGGCGCTGCGACACGTGCACGGCGTCGATCGGCGCGGCGTCCGGCGGCCAGGCACCGAGCTGGCGCAGCCACACCACGCTGCCCCAGGCGAGCGCCAGCGTGCGCGGGTCGGTGCTGGCCTCGCGCTCGAGCGGGCGGGCGTCGAACAGGCTGACCTGCACGTGCGTCAGCGTGCGCGCTGCGTGCAGCGCCAACGCCAGCCCGACCGGCCCGGCACCGACAACGGCCAGCCGCAGCGAGGTGTGGGCCATCGACGTCATGGGCCGATGATAGACAGCCGCCGCGACGGTATCGGCGCGCCCGTGAACTGCGTCACGACTGCGGGTCGAACCCGCCCCCTGGGACGCGGGGCCGTTCCGGCCCGCACGGCGCCGGCGCTCGTATGCTGCGCCGTCCCCCAGATGGCCGTCCGCTGCCCGAGAGAGCGGGCGGGTGCCGCCCCGCCCTTCGATGCACATCGTCTTCGTCACGCTGCAGCTGGTGCTGCTGGTGGTCGCATTGCCGCTGCTGTTCGTGTCGGTGCGCACTTCGCGCGGGCATCGCACGTCACACGCGGGCTTCACGGCGGTGGCGGCGCTGCTCGCGTTGCTGGCCGGCGTGGCGATGATGCTCAGCCTGTCGGCGTTCGCCGGCGACGAACCGATGGACCCGGCGCTCGTGCTGGTGCCGCCGATCATGACGATCATCGGCTGTGCGTGGGTGATCCGGCGCGGGGTCGCGTCTCAAAGCGGCGCGGCGGCCGCCCGCCATCGGGACGCCACCGCCACGCCGCCGGCCCGGCAGCGCTGAGCAGCCCGCGGCGTCAGCTGGGCGGGCCCTGCAGCGCCGCCCAGCGCTCGGGGCTGCCGACATCGGTCCACGGACCGGCCCACAGGCTGCCGTCGACGTGGCCGCCGGCGATCGCGCGGTCGAGCACGGGCCGCAGCGCGAGTCGGGTGCCGGGCACGATGGCATCGAACAGCGCAGCGCGGAACACGCCGACGCTGGCCCACGTGAACCGCGGCCCCGCAGCGTCATCGGCGGTCAGCCGGCCGTCGGCGGCGAGGCCGAAGTCGCCGCCCGGGTGGTGTGCGGCGTTTGGCACCAGCCACAGGTGCGCCAGACGGTTGGCGCCGAGCCGGCCGTCGAACGTGAACCCCGGCAGGAAGACGTCGCCGGCGACGACCCAGAACACCTGGCCCAGCCAGGGCAGGGCCTTGGCGATGCCGCCGGCGGTCTCGAGCGCGCCGCCATGGTCGCGCCCTTCGGCGGAGAAGCGCAGCCGCAGCCCCCAGCGCGAGCCGTCGCCGAGCGCGGCGGGAAACTGCTCCTCGAGCCAGGCGGTGTTGACCACGACGTCGGTGATGCCGGCGCGCGCCAGCGCCTCCAGGTGCCACTCGATCAGCGGCTTGCCGTGCACCGGCAACAGCGGCTTGGGCGTGTGGTCGGTGTGCGGGCGCAGCCGCTCGCCGCGGCCGGCCGCCAGGATCAGCGCGTGGCGGGTCACGGGGGCGCAGTGTAGGTCGCGTTCGGCGCCACTCCGCGGCAGCGGCCGCCGGGCAGCGCGGCCGCCTTAAAATCTCGCTCCTTGCGTGCCGCGCGCGCCATCGCTGTTGTGCGCCGCGCGCACGTTCACCCTCACTCCACCGGCAAGGCCCCTCGCATGAGCGTTCCGTCGTCGTCGTCTCCCGCCCGCGACTGCCAACGGATGGCCGACGCCATCCGCGCCCTGGCGATGGACGCCGTCCAGCAGGCCAACTCCGGCCACCCCGGCGCACCGATGGGCATGGCCGACATCGCGGTGGCGTTGTGGAGCCGGCACCTGAAGCACGACCCGGCCGACCCGCACTGGCCCGACCGCGACCGCTTCGTGCTGTCGAACGGCCACGCGTCGATGCTGCTGTACGCGCTGCTGCACCTGAGCGGCTACGCGCTGCCGATGCAGGAACTGCGGCGCTTCCGCCAGCTGCACAGCAAGACGCCGGGCCACCCGGAGGTCGACCTGACGCCGGGCGTCGAGACCACCACCGGCCCGCTCGGCCAGGGCCTGACGAACGCGGTCGGCATGGCGCTGGCGGAGAAGCTGCTGGCGGCCGAGTTCAACCGCCCCGGCCATGCGCTGGTCGACCACCGCACCTACTCCTTCGTCGGCGATGGCTGCCTGATGGAGGGCATCAGCCACGAGGCCTGCGCGCTCGCCGGCGCGTGGAAGCTGAACAAGCTCGTCGTGGTCTACGACGACAACGGCATCAGCATCGACGGCGCCGTCAAGCCCTGGTACGTCGACGACGTCGGGCGCCGCTTCGAGGCCTACGGCTGGCAAGTCATCGGGCCGATCGACGGCCACGACGGCACCGCCGTCGACGCCGCGCTCACGCAGGCGCGCGCCAGCGCGACCCGCCCGACGCTGCTGATCTGCCGCACGACGATCGGCAAGGGCAGCCCGAACCGCGCCGGCACCGCCAAGGCGCACGGCGAGGCGCTGGGCGCCGACGAGGTACGCCTGACGCGCGAGGCCATCGGCTGGCCGTACCCGCCGTTCGAGGTGCCGGCATCGATCGCTGCGATGTGGGACGCACGGCCCGCCGGCGCCGCCGCCCACGCCGACTGGAACTCCCGCCTGAGCGCCTACCGCGCTGCCCACCCGGCGCTGGCGGCCGAGTACGAACGCCGCATGGCCGGCGCATTGCCGGCGGGTTTCGCGCAGGTCGCGGTGGACGCCGCGGTCGCCGCGCACACGAAGGCCGAGACGGTCGCCAGCCGCAAGGCGAGCCAGATCGCGCTCGAGGCCTTCACCGGCGCGCTGCCGGAGCTGCTCGGTGGCTCGGCCGACCTCACCGGCTCCAACCTGACCCACACCAGCCACACGCCGGCGCTGCGCTTCGACGACGCCGGCGTGCCGAACGGTGGCCGCCACATCAACTACGGCGTGCGCGAGTTCGGCATGGCCGCGGTGATGAACGGCATCGCGCTGCACGGCGGCTTCATTCCCTACGGCGGCACCTTCCTGACCTTCAGCGACTACAGCCGCAACGCGATCCGCATGGCCGCGCTGATGAAACTGCGCGTGATCCACGTCTTCACGCACGACAGCATCGGCCTCGGCGAAGACGGGCCCACGCACCAGAGCGTCGAACACGCGGCCTCGCTGCGGCTGATTCCCGGGCTCGACGTCTGGCGCCCCTGCGACACCGCCGAGACGGTGGTGGCCTGGGCCTGCGCGATCGAGAGCAAGACCCGCCCGAGCGCGCTGTTGCTGTCGCGCCAGAACCTGCCCTACGCGCCCAAGTCGTCGCTCGACGAGATCTCGAAAGGCGCTTACGTGCTGGCCGAGCCGAGCGAAGTCGGCCTGAAGAAGAAGGCCCAGGCCGTGATCATCGCCACCGGCTCCGAAGTGCAGCTCGCATTGCACGCGCAGCAGCAGCTCGGCCAGAGCGGCATCGCGGTGCGCGTGGTCTCGATGCCCTCGACCAGCGTGTTCGACCGCCAGCCGCTGGCCTGGAAGACCAGCGTGCTGCCCAAGGGCGTGCCGCGCATCGCGGTCGAAATGGGCGTGACCGACGGCTGGTGGAAATACGGTGTCGCCGCAGTCGTCGGCATCGACACGTACGGTGAGTCGGCGCCCGCGCCGGCGCTGTTCAAGCACTTCGGCTTCACCGCAGAGAATGTGGCGGCCACGGTGCGCAAGGTTTTGTCCAAGTAAACAGGAGAGTTCACATGACCATCAAGATCGGCATCAACGGCTTCGGCCGCATCGGGCGCATGGTGTTCCGCGCCGCCATCGCCAACCACAGCGACATCGAGGTGGTCGGCATCAACGACCTGCTCGAGCCGGACTACCTCGCGTACATGCTGAGCTACGACAGCGTGCACGGCCGCTTCAAGGGCGACGTGTCGGTGGACGGCCAGACGCTGGTGGTCAACGGCAAGCGCATCCGGCTGACCGCCGAGCGTGACCCGGCGGCGCTGAAGTGGGACGCCATCGGCGCCGACATCGTGGTCGAGGCGACCGGCCTGTTCCTGACCAAGGAGAGCGCCGGCAAGCACCTCGACGCCGGCGCGAAGAAGGTCATCATGAGCGCGCCGAGCAAGGACGACACGCCGATGTTCGTCTACGGCGTCAACGACAAGACCTACAAGGGCCAGGCCATCATCTCCAACGCCTCGTGCACCACCAACTGCCTGGCGCCGCTGGCCAAGGTGCTGAACGACAAGTGGGGCATCAAGCGCGGCCTGATGACCACCGTGCACGCGACCACCGCGACGCAGAAGACGGTCGACGGCCCGAGCAACAAGGACTGGCGTGGCGGGCGCGGCATCCTCGAGAACATCATCCCGAGCAGCACCGGCGCGGCGAAGGCGGTCGGCGTCGTGATCCCCGAGCTGAACAAGAAGCTGACCGGCATGTCGTTCCGCGTGCCGACCTCCGACGTCTCGGTGATCGACCTCACGGTCGAGCTGATCAAGGAGGCCAGCTACGCCGAGATCTGCGCCGCGATGAAGGCAGCGAGCGAGGGGCCGATGAAGGGGGTGCTCGGCTACACCGAGGACAAGGTCGTCGCGACCGATTTCCGCGGCGAGGTCTGCACCAGCGTATTCGACGCCGATGCCGGCATCGCGCTCGACAGCACCTTCATCAAGGTCATCGCCTGGTACGACAACGAGTGGGGCTACTCGAACAAGGTGCTCGAGATGGTGCGGGTGATGGCCGCGGCCTGAGCCGGGCGCACGCCGCCGACCGGCCTCGAGGTCGTCGCTGCCGCTGAGCTGCGCACGATGTCGCACGCGCTGGCGGCGCCGCGCAGACCCCACCGTGCGGGGATGGTGCGGCCCCCCTACACTGCCGCGATGAACGCCTCCGCACCGGCGCCTGCGCGCCGCGAGGTCCTTTCGGCGCCGCCGGATCGCCGGCCCTGGCCCGCCATCGTGCAGCGCCGGGCGAGGCCGCCGCTCTGGCTGCTGGCGGGCGCGCTCGGGCTGTGGGTCGCGGCGCACGCCACGCCGGCGCTTGCGGCACCCGCCCAGCCCGAGGAAGCGCGCATCATCGTCGGCTTCCGCGCCGACGCCGCGCCGCAATGGCGCGGTCCGATGTCGGCCCCCGAGGCGGCGCGTCTGCAGTGGCGCGCCGATCGGCTGGCGCAACGCGCCGGGCGCGCGCTGCAGGCGGGCCAGGGCCTGGGGGAAGGCCGCCAGGTGCTGCGTGCCCCGGGTGGCGATGGCCTCGACAGCGCGACCCTCGCGCGCCGCATCGCCGCCGACCCCGCGGTCGCCTGGGCCGTGCCGGACCAGCGCCGGCGCGCGTTGTTCGTGCCGAACGATCCGCTCTACCCGGCCGCCGTGCGTCCGAACGGCCCGAACGCCGGCCAGTGGACGCTGCGCGCGCCCGACGCGACGCTGCGCTCGGCGATCAATGCCGAAGCCGCCTGGGACCGCACGCTAGGCAGCGCGTCGGTCGTCATCGCGGTGCTCGACACCGGGGTGCGGCCCGAACACCCGGACCTCGCCGGCCGCCTGCTGCCGGGCATCGACACCCTCGCCGACGCGTTCTACGCCAACGACGGCGACGGAGCGGACGCCGATCCGACCGATCCGGGCGACTGGGTGACCGCGACCGAGGTCACGGACCACGCCGACAACTGCACCGCGGCCAGCGGCAGCTCATGGCATGGCACCCAGGTCGCGACGCTGGTCGGCGCCGGCGCCAACGACGGCATCGGGATGGCGGGTGTGGCGCCGGGTGCGCGCATCCTGCCGGTGCGGGTACTCGGCAAGTGTGGCGGCTACGACAGCGAGATCATCGCCGGCATGCGCTGGGCGGTCGGTCTGCAGAAAGTGGCCAACGTCGCGAACGCCCACCCGGCCCAGGTGCTGAACCTGAGCCTGGGCGGCCCCGGGACCTGCAGCGCGGCCTACCGCGACGCCATCGCGCAGGTCGTCGCCACCGGCGCGGTGATCGTCGCCGCGGCCGGCAACACCACCGGCCATGCGGTCAGCACGCCGGCCAACTGCGCGGGCGTGATCGCGGTCGGGGGCTTGCGCCATGCCGGCACCAAGGTCGGTTTCAGCGACCTCGGCCCCGAAGTCGCGCTCAGCGCCCCGGCCGGCAACTGCGTCAACATCGGCAGCGGCGAGGCCTGCCTGTACCCGATGATCGCCGGCCTCAACAGCGGCTCGACGGTGCCGCTGGCTGGCGGCTCGGCTTGGTCCGACGGCGCGAACATCAGCGTCGGAACCAGTTTCTCGACGCCGCTGGTCGCCGGCACCGCAGCGCTCGTCCGCTCGCTGCGGGCCTCGCTCACGCCGGACGAGGTGCGCCGCGTGCTGATGGCGAGTGCGCGGCCCTTCCCGCAGGCGGGGGCTGACCCCGGGGGCGACCCGGCCGCCGTGCCGGCGTGCCGGCCCGCCGATGGGTCCGACCAGTTGCAGTGCTACTGCCCGAACGACGGCTCCTTGTGCGGCGCCGGCATGCTGGACGCCGCCGGCGCCGTCGCCGCGGCCGAGGGCGGCTTTGCGCGCATCCGGGTCCTCACGGCCGTGCCGACGGCCGGCCAGCCGCTGCGCCTCGACGCCGGCGACAGCCTGGCGCCGATGGCGCACACCATCGCCGGCTGGTCCTGGAGCCTGGTCGGCGGCAGCGGCATCACGAACGGCTTCGACAGCGCCACCGACGCCGTCAGCGCCCAGCTGACGCCGACGGCGGCCGGCACGCTGACCGTGCGCCTGACGCTGATCGACGAGCAGGGCGGCCGCGTCAGTGTCGACCGCAGTGTGGACGTCGTCGCGGCGGCGACTCCTCCACCGCCGGTCGGCGGCAGCGACCCCGAGGGCAGTGTGCCCGAGGGCGTCGTCGCCGGCGCGGGCGGTGGCGGCGGTGGCGGCGCGTTCGGGCTGGGCTGGAGCGTGGGGCTGGCAGCAGCGGTCGCCGCGCTGCACCGGCGGAGGGGTCAGCTGCAGGGGCGGAAGCCGGCGCCGAACGCGGGGTCCTGAACCGCGCGCAGGCGCTCCACCAGCGGCGGCCGGACGGCCGGCAGGCGCAGCCAGGCGCCGGCGGCAGGGTCAGGCGTCGTCACTCGTTTCCAGCCGTCGGCCAGCAGGCCCGCGCGGTCGGCGGCCGCCCAGGCTGCGCCCCAGGCGGCGTCACCGAACGGCCCCGCCTGCAGGCAGGCGAGCACCGGTGCGGCAGGGGGTTCGGCGAGTCGCGCTCCCGGTGGCAGCAATTCGATCGACTCCGGCCGCACCTGGGCCGCCTGCCGTTGGGGCTCACGCTGCGCGCCACTGTCCGGCGGCGGCGGCAGCCAGGCGGCCGGCAGGACGCTACGCGACCAGGCCCAGTAGCCCAGGTTCGCCAGCAGCAGCAGCACGACGAGCGCGCGCAGCATCGTCAGCGGTCGGGTGCGGCGGCGGGGGGGCTGGACCCGGGCCCCGGCAAGCCGGCAGCGGCTGCCGCGGGCTGCAGCCGCACGCTCACCTCGCCGCCGACGAGGCGGTGCAGGGTGCCGGCGGCGTCGCGCACGCACAGCGCGCCGCTGGCGTCGATGCCCTCGGCGATGCCGGCCACCGGCGTGGCGCCCTGCGTGAACACCGACTGACCCCGCAGCAGGTCTCGGCGCGCCCAGGCGGCCTCGAACGGCGCCAGCGCCTCGGCCTCGAAGCGCTTGAGCGCGGTGGCGAGCGGCAAGGCGATCCGGGCCAGCAAGGCCGGCGGGGTGCTCTGCGGGTCGAGTTCCAGCATGCCGGCCGCACCATGCTCCAGTCCTTCGGCCAGCCCCGGCGCCTGCACGTTGATCCCGACGCCGACGATCGCCATGCGCTGGGCCCCGACGCTGACCGTCTCGACCAGGATGCCGCCGAGCTTGCGCCCGCGGCGCGGCCCCGGCGCTGCGTCCAGCAGCCAGAGATCGTTCGGCCACTTCAGCGCGATGCGCGGGCTGCCCGGCGCCGGGTCGAGCGCGTCGGCGATCGCCGCCCCCGCCGCGAGCGACAGCCCCGACCACGTCACCGGCGCCAGCGGCACCGCGAGCGAGAACGTCAGCGACGCACCCGGCTCCGCGACCCAGGCGCGACCCAGGCGGCCGCGGCCGCGGGTCTGGTGCTCGGCCACCAGCAGCACGGGCTGCGTGTCGCCGCTGCGCCGGCCGCCGACCTGGCGCGCACGCCCGAGCAGTTCGGTGCTGGTCGACTCGATGCGCGCGACGACCTCGATGCTCAGACCCGGCAGCACGGGTTCGAGGCGCCTCCACAGCGCCTCCGAGGCCCAGTCCAGGTGCTGCACGACCTTGCCCGCGGCGACCAGGGGACCGGTCAGCCGCGCGGGGGCGCCCGCTTGGGCTTGGAGGCCTTCTTCGCCGCTTTCTTCGCCGCCTTGCTGGGCGCCCGCTTGGGCGCCAGCATCGTGCCGCGGCAGTCCGTGGCCCCGCAACGGCAGCCGTACTGGCGCTTCAGCGTCGGCGTGTAGCGATCGTCGATCACGAGGCCGTAGTCGTAGAACAGTTCGTCGCCCGGGCGCAGGTCGCGCAGCGCCTTGATGAAGACGCGGCCGTCTTCCTCGTCGGCTTCGCAGTTCGGGTCGCACGAATGGTTGATCCAGCGCGCCGCGTTGCCGCCGTGCGCGGCGTCGATGACGGTGCCGTCCTCGAGCGAGAAGTAGAACGTGTGGTGCGGATCGTCGGGGTCGTGCGGGTGGCGTCGCAGCGCCTCGGGCCAGTCGATGATCTCCCCGATGTACTCCATGATCTGCTCGCCCGCGGGGATGTAGCGCAGCGCGAACATGCCCTTGCCGTGCACCCCGGAGCGGCGCACCTTGACGCGTGGACCGGAGGGGCGGGGGTGGGCGGCGGAGGCCGATGGCGCGGCGGCTTGCACGGTCTTCGTCATTCGGTACATTGAAAGCGTGGGTGCGCGCGCGTGGGCACACGTGTAGGTGTGTGCGGGTGCGCGCGCGAGAACGACGGCATTGTATGTAGGCGAAGGAACCGATGAGCAAGGCGATCATCATTGCGGAAAAGCCCAGCGTGGCGCAGGACATCGTGCGCGCGCTGACCCCGGTGGCAGGCAAGTTCGAAAAACATGCCGATCACTTCGAGAACGATCGCTACGTCGTCACGTCGGCGGTCGGCCATCTGGTGGAGATCAAGGCGCCCGAGGCCTACGACGTCAAGCGCGGCAAGTGGAGCTTCGCGCACCTGCCGGTCGTGCCGCCGCACTTCGACCTGGCGCCGATCGACAAGGCCAAGTCGCGCCTGAACGCGGTCGTCAAGCTCGCCCGGCGCAAGGACGTGACCGAACTGATCAACGCCTGCGACGCCGGACGAGAGGGCGAACTGATCTTCCGCCTGATCGAGCAGTACGCGGCCGGCGCGTCCCGGAAGGCCGGCGCCGCCGGTGCCCGCGAAGGCACGCTCGGCAAGCCGATCCGCCGCCTGTGGCTGCAGAGCATGACGCCGCAGGCGATCCGCGACGGCTTCGAATCGCTGCGCAGCGACGCGCAGATGCACGGCCTGGCCGATGCCGCGCGCAGCCGCTCCGAGGCCGACTGGCTGGTCGGCATCAACGGCACGCGCGCGATGACGGCGTTCAACTCGCGTGACGGCGGCTTCTTCCTCACCACCGTCGGCCGCGTGCAGACGCCGACGCTGTCGATCGTCGTCGAGCGCGAGGAGAAGATCCGCCGCCACGTGGCGCGCGACTACTGGGAGCTGCGCGCGAGCTTCGACGCGCAGGCGGGCCAGTACGAGGGTAAGTGGTTCGACCCGGCGTGGAAGAAGAATCCTGACGATGCCGAGCAGCGCGCCGATCGGCTCTGGGCCGATGCCGACGCGCAGGCGATCGCGCAGGCCTGCCGCGGCCGGCCGGCCGCAGTGACCGAGGAGTCCAAGCCGAGCACGCAGGCCAGCCCGCTGCTGTACGACCTGACGACGCTGCAACGCGAGGCCAATTCGCGCTTCGGCTTCAGTGCGAAGACGACGCTTTCGCTCGCGCAGGCGCTGTACGAGAAGCACAAGGTGCTCACCTACCCGCGCACCGACTCGCGTGCGCTGCCGGAGGACTACGTCAGCGTCGTCAGGCAGACCTTCGGCATGCTGGCCGGTGAAGACCTGCCGGCGCCGCTGCGGCCGCTCGCCGCCCACGCGCGGAAGGGGCTGGACGCGGGCTACGTCAAGCCGATCAAGCGCGTGTTCGACAACACCAAGGTGTCGGACCACTTCGCGATCATTCCGACGCTGCAGGCGCCGAAATCGCTGAGCGAGATCGAGCTGAAGCTCTACGACATGATCGTCAAGCGCTTCCTGGCGGTGTTCTACCCGTCGGCCGAGTTCCAGGTCACGACGCGCATCAGCACCATCGAGGCGGCCGACGGCGCGACGCACCGCTTCCAGACCAACGGCAAGGTGCTCGTCAGCCCGGGCTGGCTGGCGGTCTACGGGCGCGACATCGAGGAAGACGATGCGCGCCTCGTGCCGGTGGCGCCGGGCGAGGTGGTGCGGACCGAGGCGGTCGACGTCAAGGCGCTGCAGACCAAGCCGCCGGCGCGCTACACCGAGGCGACGCTGCTGTCGGCGATGGAAGGCGCCGGCAAGCTCATCGAGGACGACGAGCTGCGCGAGGCGATGCGCGAAAAGGGCCTGGGCACGCCGGCGACGCGGGCGCAGACCATCGAAGGCCTGATCGCCGAGAAGTACATGCTGCGCGACGGCCGCGAGCTCGTGCCCACCGCCAAGGCGTTCCAGCTGATGACGCTGCTGCGTGGCCTGGGGGTCGAGGAACTGACCAAACCCGAGCTGACCGGCAACTGGGAATACCAGCTCGCCGAGATGGAGCACGGCCGCCTGCAGCGCGACGCCTTCATGGGCGAGATCGCGAAGATGGCCGAGCGCATCGTGCGCAAGGCCAAG
>JBDTUO010000014.1:0-19631 GCA_040007675.1 Rubrivivax sp. | reverse complement strand
GCCGTGAAGTCGCCCGCGGAGCGGTAGCGCAGCCGCGCCGCCTCGGACACGATCTGGTCGCTCGCCGGGTAGAAGTAGTCGGCGAACTGCACCTCCACCACCGGGCGCAGACCATAGGCTGCCATGCCGATCGCAGTGCCGACGATGCCCCCTTCGGAGATCGGGGCGTCGAACACGCGCGCCTTGCCGTATTTCGCCTGCAACCCGTCGGTGCAGCGGAACACGCCGCCGAAGTAGCCGACGTCCTGCCCGTAGACGACGACGTTGTCGTCGCGCGCGAGCATGACGTCCATCGCCGAACGCAGCGCCTGGATCATCGTCATCTGCGCCATGTCAGCCTCTGACGGCGGCGGCGGCGGCCTGCCGCAGCTGCTCGCGCAGGTGGGCGGGCATGTCCCGGTAGACGTCCTCGAACATCGTCGCCAGCGGCGGGATGTGGCCGTCGTTCAGGCTGCCATGCAGTTCGGCCGCTTTCAGCGCCGCGCCCACCTCAGCCTCGATGGCCTTGCGCGCCTGTTCGTGCGCGGCGTCGGACCACGCCCCGCGCCCGATCAAGTGATGCTTGAGCCGCTCGACGGGGTCGCCGAGCGGGAAGTGCTGCCAGTCGTCGGCCGGCCGGTAGCGTGCCGGGTCGTCGGAGGTGGAATGGGCGCCGGCGCGGTAGGTGATCCACTCGATCAGCGTCGGGCCCAGGTTGCGCCGCGCACGTTCGGCGGCCCAGCTCGACGCCGCGTGCACCGCCAGGAAATCGTTGCCGTCGACCCGCAGCGACGCGATGCCGCTGCCGACGCCGCGCTGGGCGAAGGTCGTCGCCTCGCCGCCGGCGATGGCCTGGAAGGTCGAGATCGCCCACTGGTTGTTGACGACGTTGAGGATCGCCGGCGCGCGGTAGACGTGGGCGAAGGTCAGCGCGGTGTGGAAGTCGGCCTCGGCGGTGGCGCCGTCGCCGATCCAGGCCGACGCGATCTTGGTGTCACCCTTGATCGCCGACGCCATCGCCCAGCCCACCGCCTGGATGAACTGCGTGGCCAGGTTGCCCGAGATGGTGAAAAAGCCGGCGCGCTTGAGCGAGTACATCACCGGCAGCTGGCGTCCCTTGAGCGGGTCGCGCGCGTTGCTCATCAGCTGGCAGATCAGCTCGACCATGTCGACGTCGTCACGCGACAGCAGCAGGCCTTGCTGGCGGTAGCTCGGGAAGCACATGTCGCCGGCTTGCAGCGCCATCGCGTGCGCGCACGCGATCGCCTCCTCGCCCAGGCACACCATGTAGAACGAGATCTTCTTCTGCCGCTGTGCGGTCAGCATGCGGGCGTCGAACGCGCGCGTCTTCAGCATCGCGCGCAGCCCGCGCTCGAGGGTCTCGGTGCCGAGTTGCGGGTCCCACGGGCCGACGGCGCGGCCGTCGTCGTCGAGCACCCGCACCAGCGAGGTCGCGAGGTCTGCCGTGTCGGCCGGCGCCACGTCCGTCGGGGGCCGGCGCGCGGCGCCGGCCGGTGCCAGGCCCAGGTAATGGAAGTCGGTCGCGTGCCCGGGCCGGCCGCTGGGCTCGGGAACGTGCAGGCGCAAGGGCGCAGGGCTGCTCACGAATCGCCTCCGCTGGGGTACCAGCGCGGTGGAAAGGGTGTGGGCGCGGCCCGCCTCATGGGCGACTGCCGCAGTGTCGCTTGTACACCGCGACCGGGGCCGTGGGCAAGGCGACGGCCCGGCGCCGCCCGTGCGGACGCGGGGCGTGCACGCGGCAGCGCCGTTGGGATGCGGAGGGATGCGGAGGGGTGCGGACAGCCGCTTACCCGCGGCGCGGTCTGGGTGCGCAACGGCTGCCGGGCGGTGTTCGCCAGCGACGGCGGCAGCGCGGGCCTGGGCCGCGAGCCGCCGGGCAACGCGCTGCATGCCTGTCTGAACCGGCGCAACCGGCCGGGCGCTGCCGAGTCCGCGCAGCCGCTGCGGCCGGGTTGGTGGGAGGTGATCGTGCGCCATCCGAAGGGCCGCCGGCGCTGCGAGGTCGACGTCAGCGGCCGGATCGCCCGCTTCGACCCGACGTAATCGGCGCTCAGCGCGGCGCCGACGCAGCGCCCGACGGGCCGGCCGCGCCCGGCGCCGGCGTGATGATCACGGTCATCGTGCCGCCGACGCAGTCGGTCTGCTGACCGGGGCCGCACAGCGGGCGGTCCGGCGGCGGGGCGTGTCTGGCGCGCAGCGCGTGCAACTGAGGCGCCAGCAACGCCAGGCCGACGACGACGGTCACCAGCACCGCCGCCGCCAGAACCGTCAGGCGCTGGAGCAGGCTGGCGGGCGGGTAGTCGCCGGACTGGCGCGGCCGGCGCCGGCGCCAGCGGGGCAGCGGAAACATGCTCGAACTATCGCATGGGGCAGACGCATGGGGCAGACCTGTGGCTGCAACGAGCGCGCCACGGCTCGAACCCGGAGAAGGAGATGTGAAGCGAGCGCTTGCTCGCACATTCGCCTCAACTTTCGGCCAATCCTTGCAGCGTGCGCTGGTCCCGCGTGCCCGCGCAGAAGCGCTGCAGCACGGCCGAGAACACGGGCTCGTCCGGCACCGCCGCGTCGAACAGCGTCATGCTCGAGCACAGTTTCAGATCGTCCGGGTGGCCGAAAATCTGCTCCGCGCTGCGGCCGGCCGGCGTGGCCAGCAGCACGCGGCAGTCCTCCCGCAGGCGGGCGCCGAGCAGCGGATGGGCGGCGAAGGCGCGCGCTTCGTCCAGCGACGCGATGCCGAATCGACGCGCGGTCTCGCTGCGGCCGAGGCCGCGCCACTGCGGAAAGACGAACCACATCCAGTGGCTGCGCTTGCTGCCCGCGCGCAACTCCGCGCGCACGGCATCGTGCACCGGCGCCTGTGCGCGCACGAAACGTCCGAGGTCGTGCGGGTCGAGCGGGTCGACCGCGTCCCCGCGCGACCGCTGGGCAGCGGTGTCGTCGTCGCTCACCGGGGCGCCCCGCGGCCGTGCGTCGCCGCCGCGTTCACGGGCGATCGTTCAACTGGCCCCGCAATTCGCCGGCCGGAAATTTCGACGAATGCACGTTCACGTAGGCGACGCCGAGCCGGATCGCGCGGGTGAGCTCGTCGAACTGCAGCGGATCGACGCCCTGTGCGGCCGGGCCGATGACGCTGCTGGCCTGGATCACACCCCCGACGCTGCCCGCGGTCGGGCATGCGGGCGAAAGCCCTGTCGGATCGGGGTTGGTCGCGGTCTGGCACAGCCAGACCATGATGCCGCCGGCGACGCTGTGCTGGCCCAGGTGGATGTGCGCCTGGCGCACGTCGCCCTGCAGGTTCTCGTAGCTCAGCGTGTAGCTGATCGTGCCCGAGCGCCGGTCGATGAACGCCTTGAACGATCCGCTGGCGGCCGAAGAGACGGCCGGCACCTCCTCGTGCGGCACCAGCCGGGTCTGGACCGTCTGGGCCGACGCGGCCGCGCCGATGGCGAGGCCGGCGGCGCCGAGCGCGGCGGCGGGCAGGCATGAAAAGCGTGAACGGGCAGAACCGGGCATCGGAACCTCCTGCGGGGGCACCCCGGTGCCGGTCGGCCGGCGGCCGGCAGCGGCAACGGGGTGCACCGGGTGTACGTCGGCGGTGAACGAACGATTGCCCGAAGGTCCGCCACGAGCGCGGGCCCCCGCTGCAAGCGCGCGCGTCACGGCGGCACAAAGGAGAACGGCCACCCAAGGGTGGCCGGTCGGTGGCGTGTCTGGCATCGGTGACGGGTTCCGTAACTCGCCCAGTGTCGCGATCGGTTCTTGCCAGCGCCGGAACCGACTCTAAGCGCCCGGGCCACGACAGGTCGACGCAACAGCGCGGGTTTGACACCGCAGTTCGGGGCCCGGTCGCCGCTAGCATCGACGAGGCCCGATGCGCGCGCCGAGCCGTCGCAGCCCCGCTTGCCCACCCTGCCGCCCGACCGCCGTGCCGTCCGCCGCCTGCCGCCTCGTCGCCGCCGACACGGTACCGGCGCGGGTGTTGCATGCGACGCTGGTGGCGTCGTTCGCGGACTACGTGACCGGCCCGCTCGTGCTGCCGTTGCTGCAGTGGCCCGACTTCCTGGCGCGCCAGGCGGTCGACCTGCACTTGAGCCGGGTCGCGCTGCAGGGCAGCGTGGCGGTGGCGCTGGCGTTCGTGTCGCCCCGGCCGCGCGCGGGCCGCTGGCGGCTGGCGACGATGGGCGCATTGCCGGCGGCGCGCGGCAACGGCGCTGCGAAGGCACTGCTCGACGACCTCGTTCAGCGTGCCGCAGGGGCCGGCATGACCGGGCTCGAGCTCGAGGTGTTCGCGCAGAACCCGCGCGCGCTGCGCCTGTATGAAAGCCGCGGCTTCGTGCGCTGCCATCCGCTGCACGGCTGGCACGCGGGCGTGGCGCCCGCGGCGCTGCGCCTGCCCACCGACGCCGTGCATCCCGTGCACCGCGACACCGCGCTCGCGTGGCTCGACGAGGCCGACCAGCACCTGCCGGAGCTGCCGCTGCAGATGTTGCCGCCGGTGATCGGCACCGTCGGTACGCCACTCGGTGCCTGGCGGCTCGGCTCGGCGCAGGTGATCTGGAATCGACCGGCGGAGGGGCCGGTCAACGTGCTGAGCCTGGTCGACCGGGTGCCGACGCAGCGCGACGCGCAGACCCTGGTCGGCGCGTTGTGGGCATCGCTGAGCGCGGACGCGCCGACCGCGCCGGCGACGACGGCTGCCCCGCTGCTGCTGCGCGTGCCACCGCTGATGCGTCCGGACACCGGAGGACTGGCGCTGGCGCGCCTGGGCTTCACGCGCCAGCCGCTGTACCAATGGTGGATGCGGCGCGGGCTGTAGCCGTGCTCACGCGGGGCGCGGCAGCGCCGCCGCCGCGGGCACCACCCGCGCTTCGCGGATCGGCAGGTGCAGCAGCGCCGCGGCCACCGCGAGCGCGATGTCGGCCCACCACATCCCGTCGTAGCTGCCGGTGCGCTGGAAGCTCACGCCGCCGAGCCATGCGCCGAGAAACCCGCCGAGCTGGTGCGTCAGCATCACGAGGCCGAACAGCGTGCCCATGTGCGCCGGCCCGTAGAGGCGCGCCACCAGCCCGGCGGTCGGCGGCACGGTCGACAGGAAGGTCAGCCCCATCACCGCCGCGAAGACCAGCATGACCGGCGTCGTCTTCGGGGCCAGCACGAACACCAGCACCGCGACGGCGCGCGTCGCGTAGATCAGCGCCAGCAGCGACTTCATGCGCCAGCGCCCGCCGCGGTAGCCGATCGCCCAGCCGATGCCGACGCTGCCGACGATGTTGAACAGCCCCAGCACCGCGAGCGACCAGCCGCCGACCGCGGGTGGCAGCCCGCAGGCGGCGACGACGCCGGGAAGGTGGGTGGCGAGGAACGCGACGTGAAAGCCGCAGACGAAGAAGCCGGCCGCGAGCAGTCGAAAGCTCGGGTCGGCGAGCGCGCGTCGCACGGCCTGGCCGGTGCTCACGGGGGTGACCGCGGCGCCGGCCGCCCCCGTACCCGAGGCCGGCGCGGTGGCCAGCGCACGCGCGTTGCCACGCAGCACCCACGCCAACGGCAGCGCCAGCAAGGTCGCGACGGCGAGCGTCTGCACCGCGGCGGCCCAGCCGGCGACCGCCATCACCCCCTGGGCGATGGGCGCGAACACGAACTGGCCGAACGACCCACCGGCATTGACGATGCCGGTCGCGAAGCCGCGCCGCTCCGGCGGCGTCAGGCGCGTCGTGGCTGCCATCAGCACGCTCGGCCCGGCCATGCCGGCGCCGCCAGCCGCGAGCACGCCAACCGCGAACACCAGCCCGGCGGTACTCGTCATCCACGGGATCAGCGCGGTCCCGATGGCCACCAGCACGACGCCCAGCACCAGGACGCGGCCGGCGCCGATGCGGTCGGCCACCAGCCCCGCGACCGGCTGGGTCAGGCCCCACCACAGCTGGCCGAAGGCGAACGCGAGGCTGATGCTGGCCAGGCCCAGCCCGGTGGCGGTGTTGATCGGCCCCAGGAACAGCCCCATCGACTGGCGCGCGCCCATCGTCAGCGCAAACGTGCCACCGGCGGCGACCAGCACCAGCCAGAACGCCGGCCGGGCCGTTGGCGCTGCGGCCGGGGGCGGCGCGGCAGGTTCAGGCATCGCGCTGCGCCGGCGCGGCAGGCGGCACCGCCGCAGAGCCGCCGCCGTCTTCGGCCAGCGCGGCCAGGCACTCGTCGAGCAGTGCGTGCAGCTGCCCGACCCGCGCGGCGCCCAGGCGCGTCGTCAGCGCCTGCTGCGCCTGCTTCCACGCGCTGCGCGCGCCGGCGTGTTGCTCGCGGCCGGCGTCGGTCAGCACGACCAGGCGCGAGCGGCGGTCCGGCCCTGGGTCGACCCGCACCCAGCCCTGCGCGATGAGCGGCTGCAGGTTGCGCGTCAGCGTGGAGGGCTCGAGCAGCATCCGGGCGGCCAGGTCAGCCGGCCGCAGGGGCCCGAGTAGCGCGAGGTGGCCGAGCAGCGAGTACTGCGTCGTCTTCAGACCGCTGGCGGCGCCGATCACCGCGTCGTAGTCGCGGCTGACACGGCGGGTCAGCTGGCGCAGCTTCAGGTTGGTGCAGCCGCGCGGCGTGGGGGTGGTCGGGGCGGATGACATCGGAAATCATTGTAGCTACAATCTTTGTATCTACAACGATAACGATCCGCCTGCCATGAAAACTGCCGCCGATCTGCCCCTTCCCGCCGCCGCCGCCGAAACCCTTGCCGCCTGGGAGGCCGAGGAAGCCGCCGTGAAGGCGCGTCTGGCAGCGCCCGGTGTCGCGGCGCCGGCCGACGTCGCCGGCCTGGCCGGCCAGCAGGTGTTCGACAAGATGCTGGCGGGTGAGCTGCCGTCGGCCTGGATCGGCCACACGCTGGACTTCACGCTGATCCGCACCGAGCCGGGTTTCGCTGTCTACCAGGGGCGGCCGCGCCGCGAGCACTACAACCCGCTCGGCAGCGTGCACGGCGGCTGGTTCGCCACCCTGCTGGACAGCGCAGTCGGCTGCGCGGTGCACGCGTCGCTGCCGTCGGGCAAGGGCTACACGACACTCGAACTCAAGGTCAACCTCGTGCGCGCGCTGACCGATCGCGTGCCGCTGGTGCGCGCCGAAGGGCGGGTCGTGCACGCCGGGCGCCAGGTCGCGACCGCCGAGGGGCGGCTGTTCGGGCCGGACGGCAAGCTGTATGCGCACGCCAACACGACCTGCCTCGTGTTCGACGCCCGCAGCGGCGCCTGAGCGGGCGCGCGCATCAGTCCGTGATCGCAGCGCCGCGCGCCGTCAACAACGCGCGCAACACCGACCGGTGACAGCGCGCCTCGTCGGCGCAGTAGCAGCCGAGCGAGAAGTTCGCCGCGTGGGACAGCGTGGCCAGCACGTCCAGGCCGCGCGCGGCATCGGGCGCCGCCATCTCGGCGCGGAAGCGCCGCTCGAAGGCTCGCCAGCCGGCGGCGTCGTCGGCTGCGGCCGCGGCCTGCGCCGCATGCATCGCGTCCACACTGGGAGCCAGCGTCGGGTACCAGACGTCGTAGAAGTCGCGCGACGCGAACTCGGCCTTGGGCACGCCCCGCGGTGGCCGGCGCACCGTGCCCAGGCGCGGCCCTTCGTCCTGCAGGCGGGGGCTGCCGAGCCGGACGATGCGGATCGTCATCGCGCGCGCCGGTGGCTGGCGGCGATCAGGCGCCGGGCGCGCCGGTCCCGCCGGGCTGGGTGAACACCGGTCCGATCTTGAGCAGGCCGCTGGTGCGCGCCACCGGGACGCCGTCGGCGCTGACCAGGCCCTGCATGAACACCAGCGACGCCGTCGTGCGCAGCACCTCGGCCTCGCCCTGGACCCAGGCGCCGAGCGGGGTCGGCGCGAGGTAGTCGATCTGCAGGCTGATGGTCGGCAGGAAACGCCGGGCGACCGCCTCGACCTGGTGGTGCGCGCACACCGGCAGCAGCATGTCGCAGAAGCTGGCCATCATGCCGCCATGGCAGATGCCGGCCGGGTTCGTGTGGCGCAACTCGACACGAAAGCCCATCTGCGCGCGCGCGCCGACCTTGCGCAGGTACAGCGGCCCGTTGGTGCGGACGAACTCGCCCCCGATCCGGATCGGCACGAAGCCCTCGGGCACGGGCGGCACGGCGGGGGCGCTGCCGGGGAGCGTGGGCGCTGCGGGCGCGCTGGGGGTGGCGGTCATGGGTGGATCGTGCTTCACAGGCAGGTTGGCGCCACCGAGCGTACCGCGGGCGGCGCGGCACGGCACGACGGGCGGTCAGCCGGCAGCGGCCGTTCGCGCTATCTTCGGGCTTTCGATTCGCCGGGAGCAGAAACATGAGCAGCAAGCGTGAGGTGGTGGTGTTGGGCGCGGCGCGCTCGGCGATCGGGACCTTCGGTGGCGGCCTGGCCGACATGGAGCCGCCCGAACTGGCGGCCCAGGTGATGAAGGCGGCGGTCGAGCGCTCGGGCGTCGACCCGGCGCTGATCAACTACGTCACGGTCGGCAACACGATCCCGACCGACAGCCGATTCGCCTACGTCGCCCGCGTGGCGTCGATCCAGGCCGGGTTGCCGAAGGACTCGGTCGCGATGGCGGTCAACCGGCTGTGCTCGTCGGGCCTGCAGGGCATCGTGACGACGGCGCAGAACATCCTGCTCGGCGACTGCGACTACGGCGTCGGCGGCGGCGTCGAGGTGATGAGCCGCGGCGCCTACCTGAGCCCGACGATGCGCAGCGGCGCGCGCATGGGCGACACCAAGATGATCGACGCCATGGTCGCGACGCTGACCGACCCGTTCGGCGTCGGTCACATGGGCATCACGGCCGAGAACCTGGTGACGAAGTGGGGCATCACGCGCGAGGAGCAGGACGCGCTGGCGGTCGAGTCGCACCGCCGCGCCGCGGCCGCGATCGCCGAGGGGCGCTTCAAGGAGCAGATCGTCGCGATCGTCAAGCAGACGCGCAAGGGCGAGGTCACCTTCGACACCGACGAACACGTCAAGGCCGACACGACGCTGGCGAGCCTGGCCAAGCTGAAGCCGGCGTTCAAGAAGGACGGGGGCAGCGTGACGGCCGGCAACTCGTCGGGCATCAACGACGGCGCCGCGTTCTTCGTGCTCGGCGAGGCGGCACTGGCCGGCAAGGCGGGCTACAAGCCGCTGGCCCGGCTGGTCAGCTACGCGGTGGCCGGGGTGCCGAACGAGATCATGGGCGAAGGCCCGATCCCGGCGTCGCGCATGGCGCTCAAGAAGGCCGGGCTGTCGATCGACCAGATGGACGTCGTCGAGTCGAACGAGGCCTTCGCGGCGCAGGCGATCGCGGTCGCCCGCGGTCTCGAGCTCGACATGGCCAGGACGAACCCGAACGGCGGCGCGATCGCGCTCGGGCATCCGATCGGTTGTTCGGGTGCCTTCATCGCGACCAAGGCGATCTACGAACTGCAGCGCACCGGTGGCCGCTACGCGCTGGTGACGATGTGCATCGGCGGCGGCCAGGGCATCGCGGCGGTGTTCGAGCGCCTCTGAACCCGGCGGCGGTGCGGCGCGCGCCGACACGGCGCGCGCCGCCGCCGGCACCGATCCGCGGCCCGCGCGCACGCGAGGTCGCCGCGGGCCGTCAGGCGCCGTTCAGGCGCCGAGTTGTTCCGCCAGGTCGATGAAGTCGCGCGCCACGAGGGTGAAACGCCCGGGTGCAACCGCCGGCGCACCGTGCCCGAGGCCGTATTCGTCTGGCCGCGCGACGAACGCCGTCTGCAGCCCGCAGCGGGCCGCGGCGTCCAGGTCAGACGGGTGCGCGGCGATCAGCATCAGCGCGGCGGGCGGCAGGTCGAGCAGGCGCGCCGCGCCGAGGTAGACCTCCGGGTCGGGCTTGTAGTGGCCGAACAGCTCGGCCGAGAAGATGGCGTCGAAGGGCAGCGTGCCGTGGCGCGCAAGGTCCAGCAGCAGCGACAGGTTGCCGTTCGACAGCGTCGCGATCGGACCGCGGCGCTTCATCCGCCACAGGCCGGCGCCGGCGTCCGGCCACGGGTCGAGCTGGTGCCAGACCCGGTTCAGCGCGGCGGCGTCGGGCTCGGCGAGGTCGATGCGGTGCTCGGCGAGCAGGCGGTCGAGGATGCGCCGGTGCAGCGTGTCGATGTTCGCCCACGGCATGCGGCCCAAACGCACCTCGTCCATCGCCGGCGCGTAGCCGGCGCGCCACGCCCGCGCGAAGTCGCCGGCGTCGACCGGCCAGGCGCGCGCCTTCAGCGCACGCACCACCGAGCCGTGCCAGTCGACCACGGTGCCGAAAACGTCGAATACGAAGGCGCGCGGCGGTTCGATGGAGTGCATCGGTCGATCATCGCACCGCGGCTGCGGCCAGGAGCGGCTCGTAGAATCGGCGCGCCGCCACGACGAGCCGTGTGCGGCGCGTTGTTTCCGCGCACTTCCGCGCACTTCCCGCGCGCTCCGCGCCCGCCGGCCCCGCTGCATGTCCCTCACCGCCCTCACCGCCCTGTCGCCGCTGGACGGCCGCTATGCCGCCCGCCTCGCCCCGCTGCGACCGCTGCTGTCGGAGTTCGGCCTGATGCACCGCCGGGTGCAGGTCGAGATCGAGTGGTTCACTGCGCTGTCGGACGCCGGCTTCGCCGAGTTCCGCCCGCTGTCGGAAGCGGCGCGCGGCCGGCTGCGCGCGCTCGCCGAACAGTTCTCGCCCGCCGACGCGCAGGCGATCAAGGACATCGAGCGCACCACCAATCACGACGTCAAGGCGGTCGAGTACTGGCTGAAGGCGCGCTTCGAGGACGTGGCCGAGCTGAAGGCGGCGGGCGAGTTCGTGCACTTCGCGTGCACCAGCGAGGACATCAACAACACCAGCCACGCGCTGATGCTGAAGGCCGCGCGCGAGCAGGTGCTGCTGCCCGGGCTCGACGGCGTGATCACGCGGCTGCAGACGATGGCGCATGCATTGGCGGAGCTGCCGATGTTGGCGCGCACGCATGGCCAGACGGCGAGTCCGACGACGGTCGGCAAGGAGCTCGCCAACGTCGTCGCGCGGCTGGTCACGGCGCGTGCGCGCATCGCCGACGTGCCGCTGCTGGCCAAGATGAACGGCGCGGTCGGCAATTACAACGCCCACCTCGCCGCCTGGCCTGACTTCGACTGGGAGGGCTTTGCGCGCGGGGTCGTCGAGCAGCGGCTCGGGCTCGTGTTCAACCCGTACACGATCCAGATCGAGCCGCACGATGCGCTGGCCGAGCTGTTCGACGCCGTCGTGCGCAGCAACACCATCCTGCTCGACTTCGCGCGCGACGTCTGGGGCTACGTGTCGCTCGGCTACTTCCGCCAGCGCCTGAAGGACGGCGAGATCGGCAGCAGCACGATGCCGCACAAGGTCAATCCGATCGACTTCGAGAACGCCGAGGGCAACCTCGGCCTCGCGACCGCGCTGCTGTCGCACCTCAGCCAGAAGCTGCCGGTGAGCCGTTGGCAGCGCGACCTGACCGACAGCACGGTGCTGCGCAACATGGGGGTGGCGCTCGGCTACGCGGTGCTCGCGCACGACAGCCTCGCGCGCGGTCTCGACAAGCTCGAGGTCGACCGCGCGGCGCTCGCCGCCGACCTCGACGGCGCGTGGGAGGTGCTGTCCGAGGCGGTGCAGACCGTGATGCGGCGGCACGGCCTGCCCAACCCGTATGAACAGCTCAAGGCGCTGACGCGTGGCAAATCCGTCACGCGTGAAAGCCTGGCCAGCTTCATCGACGGCCTGGAACTGCCGATCACCGAGCGCGACCGCTTGAAGGCGTTGACGCCGGCCGCGTACACCGGCCTGGCGGCGGCGCTCGCGCGCCGCATCTGAGAAGTTGTGAAAGAACCCGACATGCCCCGAGGAGACGACGCTTGAGGTTCACCGACACGCTCGCTGAGGCCGCCCGTCGTCACGACTCGCTGCTGTGCGTGGGCCTGGACCCCGAACCCGGCCGGCTGCCTGACACGTGGCGCGGCGACGCGTCGCGCCTGCACGACTTCTGCGCCGGCATCGTCGACGCGACCAAGGACCTGGTCTGCGCCTACAAGCCGCAGATCGCCTACTTCCACGCCCAGCGCGCCGAGGACCAGCTCGAGCGCCTGGTCGCCCACATCCGCCGCGTCGCGCCCGGCGTGCCGGTGATCCTCGACGCCAAGCGGGGCGACATCGGCAGCACCGCAGAGCAGTACGCCCGCGAGGCCTTCGAGCGCTACCAGGCCGACGCCGTGACGCTGTCGCCCTTCATGGGCCAGGATTCGATCGAGCCTTTCTTGCGCTATGACGGGCGCGGGCTGTTCCTGCTGTGCCGCACCTCCAACCCGGGCGGCGACGACCTGCAGGGCCTGCGCCTGGAGGGCGGCGAGCGGGTGTTCGAACGCGTGGCGCGGCTCGCCGCCGGGCCGTGGAACCGCGGTGGCCAGGTCGGCCTGGTCGTCGGCGCCACGTATCCCGCCGAACTCGAGCGGGTGCGCGCACTGGCGCCTACCGCCCCGTTGTTGATCCCGGGGGTCGGCGCCCAGGGCGGCGATGCCGAAGCGGTGGTGCGCGCCGCATGGCGCGACGACGCTCCGATCGTCGTCAACTCGTCGCGCGCGGTGCTCTACGCGGGCAGCGGCGCCGACTGGGCAGCTGCTGCGCGTGCGGTGGCAGACCAGACCCGCCGCACCTTGAACGCGGCGCGCGCGTGAGCGACGACTTCGTCCCGTCGCTGCCAGCGCCCGAGGAGGGGGTCGTGCCGGCGGAGCACGCTGACAGCGCGCTGAACGGGGCGCGCACGCGGCTGGCGGAGGCCTACCTGTCGGCGGTGGCCGTCGTCAGCGCGGCGGCGCCGCTGCTGGTGATGGTCATGCCGCCGCCGACGCCGCGCGGCGCACTCATCGCCGTGTCGCTCGCCGTGGCCGCGCTCGCCGGGGGCGCGTGGGCGGCGCTGCGGCAGCGCCGCCGCGCCGCGGCGCAGGGCCGGCGCGAACCGCACGAAGTCGGTCCCGGCCCGTCGCGCGCCGCGGCCGCGCCGTCAACGTCCGAAGCCGACGAACGGCGGGTCGCCGCCAGCGTCATCGGCGTCGCGCTCGCGAGCAGCGCCGGGCTCGCGACCGCCGCCTGGTGGAACGGTGCCGGCCCCACCTCGCCGCTGCTCGGCGTCATCGCGCTGCACGCGGCGCTCGCCGCCACGCTGGCCGGCCGCGCGGCCGGCTGGGCGGTCGGGGCTTTCGGCGTCGGCGCGGTGGCGCTGCTGGCCGTCGCCGCGGGCGGTGACGACGGGATCCGGCTCGCATTCGCGGCCGCGCAGGCGGTGCTGATCGGCAGCGGCGTCGGCGCCGGCACGCTGCTCGCCCGCGCGCTGCGCCACGCCGCGCAAGGTGCGGTGCGCCGTGAACAGGATTTTCGCGGCCTGCTGAAGATCACCGCCGACGCCTACTGGGAGCTCGACCCCAGCTACCAGCTCGTGGCGCTGTCGCGCGAACGCGCCGGTGGCGTGTCGGCCGACCCATTGCTGCTCGGTGTCGTGCCGTGGGAGCTGCCGAACTTCAGCTGCGAGCCCGACGTGCTCGACCAGTTGCAGGCCGACCTCGGCGCGCACCAGCGTTTCCGCGACCTGCCGGTGAGCTGGCGCGGGGCCAGCGGCACGCGGCACTTCATGGTCAGCGGCGAGCCGCGGCGCGACGCGCGCGGCATCTTCCGCGGCTACTGGGGCGTCGCCCGTGACGTCACCGACGAGCGGCAGGCGCGTCAGGCACTGGCGCAGACCGAATCACGCTACCAGGACCTGTTCGACCGCCTGCCGACCCCGCTCGTGCTGCACCGCGACGGTCGTGTGCTCGACGCCAACCCGGCCGCGCTCGTGTTGTTCGGCTTCGACGACTTCGCGGGCATGTTCGATGTCGACTTCGCGGCCTGTTTCGCCGACGGCGAGTCACGCGAGCGGCTGCGCGAGCGCACTGCGCAGGCAAGCACGCTGCCTCCCGGCGAAGCCCTGCCGGTGGCCGAGTTCCATCTGGTCGGCCGCGGCGGGCGGCGCGCCGTCGTGCGCGCCACCGGGGTATCGGTCCAGACCGACGGCGAACCGGCGGTGCTGTCGATCTTCGTCGACGACACCGAGCGCCAGGCGACCGAGCAGGTCGTGCGACGCTCCGAGGCGCTGCTGTCCCACCTGGTCGCCAGCAGCCCCGACCTGATCACGCTGACCGAGCTCGAGAGTGGCCGCTACACGATGGTCAACCGCGCCTTCGAGCAGACGATGGGCTGGCCGGCGGACGAGCTCGTCGGCCGAAGTTCGTACGACCACGGTCTCTGGGTCGACGCCACCGAGCGCGAGGCCTTCGTGCGCCAGGTGCGCAAGCAGCGCCGCGTGCAGGACGTGCCGCTGCGGTTCCGGCGACGCGACGGCAGCGTGTTGCCGATGATGGCATCGGCGGCGCGCTTCGACATGGACGGGCGCGACTACCTCGTCATCAACGCGCGCGACATGTCGCAGTCCGAACGTGACCGACTCGAGCGCGAGGCGATCCTCGAGAGTGCGTCGATCGGCATCGCGCTGATGCGGGGGCAGCGTTTCCAGGTCGTCAACCCCGCGCTCGAGCAGATGCTCGGCTGGCCGGCCGGGTCGCTCGTCGGGGAGAGCGCGGCGGTCGCCTGGCCGAGCGCCGACGCCTGGGCCGACCTCGGCGCGCAGATCGGTCCGGCGCTGGACCGCGGCGAGCAGGTGGAAGTCGAATGTGAGGTCCGACGGCGCGACGACACCCGCTTCGTGTGCCGGCTGCTGGCACGCGCGATCGACCGGCGTCACCCCGGCCGCGGCGGCACGATCTGGATCGTCGAGGACGTCACCGAACGCCGCCGCGTAGCCGAGGCGCTGGCGCGCGCGCGCGACGATGCCGAGGCGGCCAACCGCGCCAAGAGCGCCTTCCTCGCCAACACCAGCCACGAACTGCGCACGCCGCTCAACGCACTGCTCGGCCTGGCCCAGCTCGCCCGCGCTCCGGGCCTCGACGGCATGCGTCGCACGCAGTACCTGCAGCAGATCACCGAGAACTCGCAGGCGCTGGCGCTGATCGTGTCGGACATCCTCGACCTGTCGAAGATCGAAGCCGGCAAGCTGACCATCGAATGCGAGCCCTTCGACCTCGCCGCGCTGCTCGGCGCCGTCTGCCGCGGGGTCGCGGAGTCGGCCGAACTGCGCGGTCTGGCGTTGCAGCTCGACGTCGATCCGTCGATCGGATGGGTACGTGGCGACGCGCTGCGCGTGCGTCAGATCCTCATCAACTACCTCGGCAACGCGATCAAGTTCACCGCCGAGGGCAGCGTGCGGCTGTTCGCACACCGGATCGACGACGACAGCGGCGGCAGCGTGCAGCTGGAGGTGCAGGACACCGGTCCTGGCATCGATGCCACGACCCGCGCGCGCCTGTTCCAGCGTTTTTCGCAGGCGGACCCCTCGACGACGCGTCGCTATGGCGGCACCGGGCTGGGCCTGTCGATCTGCCGCGAGCTGGCCGAACGCATGGGCGGCGCAGTCGGTGTCGACAGCCGGCCCGGCGCGGGCAGCCGTTTCTGGGTCCGCCTGCCCTTGCCGCCCGAGGCGCCACGCCGCGCGGCCGACGATGAACCGCTGCGCCGCGACGTCGCCCGTGCCGGTGCGCGTGTGCTCGTCGTCGACGACAACCCGGTCAACGAGATGATCGCGAAGGCGCAGCTCGAGCAGCTCGGGCTCCAGGTGCACAGCGTGCGCGACGGCGTCGCCGCGCTCGCTGCGGTCGCGACGGCCGAGGCCGCCGGCCAGCTCTACGACCTCGTGCTGATGGACCTGCAGATGCCGCAGCTGAGCGGCTACGAGGTGGCCGAGCGACTGCGCCAGCACCTGGCGCCGGACGTGCTGCCGATCATCGCGCACACCGCCGCCGTGATGGCCGACGAACGTGAACATGCCGTGCGCGCCGGCATGAACGACTTCCTGCCGAAGCCGACCGACCCGCGCCGGCTGCGCGAGATCGTCGAGCGCTGGATTCGGCCGCGCCGCGCCGTCCAGGAGACCACCGAGCGCGTGCGCTGAGGGGTCGACCGGCGCGCCGGGAGGGATCGATCAGGGGCGCAGCGGCAGCGCGCGCAGGCGCTGCCCGGTCAAGGCGAAAAGGGCATTCGCCAGTGCCGGCGCGACCGGCGGCACGGCGATTTCGCCGACTCCGGCCGGGGGCCGTTCGCTCGGCAGCAGATGGGTCTCGATCACCGGCGCGTCGGCCAGCGTGACCAGTGGCAGGTCCGGAAAGTTCTGCTGCTGCACGACGCCACCGACGATGTCGATGCGGTGGTGCAGCGCGGCTGCCAGCCCGAACAGGATGCCCGACTCGACCTGCTGCACCACGCCCGGTGGGTGCACGACGGTGCCGCAGTCGACCGCACAGACGACGCGGTGCACGCGCGGCCGCGGGCGCGCCCCCGCGGCCGCCGGCGCGGCCTCTAGCGAGACCTCGAACACCTGCGCGACGATGCTGCCGAAACTTTCGTGCAGCGCGACGCCGCGCGCACGGCCGGCCGGCAGCGGCGCGCCCCAGCCCGCCGCGCTCGCCGCGCGCTGCAGCACGGCGGCGTGGCGCGGCAGGTCGCGCAGGCGTGCGAGACGGAAGGCCACCGGATCGGCGCCGGCGGCGTGCGCCAGCTCGTCGACGAAACTCTCGCTGAAGAACGCGTTGTGCGAGTGCCCGACCGAGCGCCAGAAGCCCACCGGCACGCCGGAGTGCGTCGCGCGGTGGGCGACGTGCAGGTGCGGCACCTGGTACGGCAGGTCGAGCAGGCCTTCGGCCATGCTCTTGTCGGGCAGGTCTATCGGCCCGGCGAGCCCGGGCAGGTTGCGCTCCAGCCAGCGCGGCACGACGGCGTCGCCGGCACTCGAGATCGTGATCGCCTCGAGCCCGCCGGCGGCGTCGAAGCCGGCGCGCAGCCAGGCGGCGGCGGCCGGGCGATAGATGTCGTGACCGACGTCTTCCTCCCGCGGCCAGACGAGTTGCACCGGGCGCCCGCCGGTCTCCAGCGCCACCCGCACCGCCTGGCCGACGCTGTCGACCTCGAGCCGGCGGCCGAAGCCGCCGCCGAGGTAGGTGACGTGCAGCGTCACCGCCTCTTCCGGCACGCCGGCGACGCGCGCCGCGATCGCGCGCGCCAGCCCGGGCACCTGGGTCGGGGCCCAGACCTCGACCCGGCCTTCGGCCACGCGCGCGGTGCAGTTCGGCGGCTCCATCGTCAGGTGCGGCAGGTACGGCGCGCTGTAGAACGCCTCGACGGTGCGCGCCGCGCGCTGCAGCGCGGCCGGTGCATCGCCAGTGGCGTGAAAGGTGAATCCGCGCTCGCCGTCGTCGGCGCCGCGGCGTGCCGTGGCGGCCAGCGTCGCTTCGATGGCGGCGCTGTCGAGCGTGCCGGCGGGGCGCGGCAGCCACTCGACCTGCACGGCGCGTGCGCCCTGCAGTGCATGCCAGGTGCTGCGCCCGACCACCGCGAGGCCACCGGTAGCGCCGGCGAACGGCCCGAGCCGGACGACTCGCTCGACCCCGGGCAGCGCCAGCGCCGGTGACGGATCGATCCGGCCCGGGGCCCCGCCGATCATCGGGCAGTGGCGCACCACCGCGTACACCTGCCCCGGCTGGCGCACGTCGAGGCCGAACACCGCGCGGCCGTCGGTCTTGGCCGGCAGGTCGATCCGCCGCGCGGGCGTGCCGACCAGCCGCCAGGCGGCGCGCGGTTTCGGCGTCACGTCGCTGACCGGGGTCAGCACGGCGCGGGCCGCGAACTCGCCGAAGTGCGCACGCGGCCCCGAGGGGTGGCTGATGATGCCGTCCCGGCAGACCAGGTCGTCGACCGGCAACTTCCACTCGAGCGACGCGGCGCCGAGCAGCTGGGCGCGCGCGGTGGCGGCGGCCAGCCGCACCGGGCCCCAGGCGTCGGTGACGCTGCTCGAGCCGCCGGTGGCATTGATGCCGAGCTCGCGCGCCAGTTTGGCCACCACCCACTCGCTCGCGCGCAGCTGCCAGTGTTCGGCCCCCGGCTCGCGCGCACGCGGTCCGAACCAGAGGTAGTTCGACGCCATCGCGACGTTGCCATACAGCGTCTCGTGGCCGCCGGGCACGAGCTGTACCGCGTCGAGCGCGAGGTCGAGCTCCTCGGCCGCGAGCATCGCCAGCGCGGTGTGCACGCCCTGGCCCATCTCGCTGCGTGGCATCGCGAGCCGCACCGCGCCATCGGCGCCGATGCGGATCCAGCCGTTGAGCGCCATGCCGGCGGCCGGGCGGTCCCACTCGCCGCTGCCCAGGCGGCTGCGCACCGGCAGCAGGCCCCAGCCGACCAGGAGGGCACCGCCGGCGGCGCCGGCGAGCAGCAGGTGGCGGCGTTTCACGTCACGCCAGCGAACGCGGTGCGCGGCGCGGCAGGCGCGCCGCAGCGGCCTGGATGGCGGCCCGCACGCGCACGATGCTGCCGCAGCGGCACAGGTTGCCGATCGCGGCCTCGAGCTCGGCATCGGTCGGCGGTTTCGGTGCCGCGAGCGCCGCGGCCGCCGCCATCAGCAGGCCGCTCTGGCACCAGCCGCACTGCGGCACCTGGTGCTCGATCCAGGCCTGCTGCAGCGGGTGCGGCGCGTTCGCCTCGCCGAGCCCCTCTATCGTCTGCACCGGTCGGCCGAGCGCGGCGTCGAGCGGCGTCACGCAGGCGCGGCGCGCCTGGCCGGCGACCAGCACAGTGCAGGCACCGCAGGCGCCGACGCCGCAGCCGAACTTGGTGCCGGTCAGGTTCAACACGTCGCGCAGCACCCACAGCAGCGGCATCGAGGGGTCCACGGCCGCCGGGTCGAGCGCCAGCAACTGACCGTTGACCTGCAGGCTCAGGCCCGCCGCCGACGCGGCCGGCGTCGGGGCAGTGGCGGCAGGCGCCGCGCGGGCGGCGCTGGCAGCGTCGGAGGCGGGGGTCGGAACGGCGGTGGCCATCAGTCGAGCGTGACCTCGGTGCGCACACGCCCGGCGCGGTCGGCCGTCGCGGTCAGCGACAAGCGAGTGCCGACCGGCGCCTGCACGACCCATTCGGCCAGCGCGCGGTCGCCGGTGAGTTCGGGGGGCGGGCGGAACGCGAGCTGCGAGGTCTTCGGGGCGTGCCCCTCGAGGTGCGGGCCGACGATGCGCTGGCGGCCGCCGATCAGCGTCGCGCCGGCCGGCAGCTGGATCTCGAACACGGTGCCGCGCACCGCCTTGCGTTCGAGCGCGCGCTTGCTGACGTAGCTCGGCAGGTAGCCGCTGTTGGCGACCGCGAAGCGCACGCGCCAGGTGTCGGCCCCGAGCGCGCGCACCTCGGTGCGCAGCAGCTCCAGCTTCGGCAGCGACAGCGCCAGCGTCGTCAGCCAGCGCGGGAATCGCGCGACCTCACGCTCGCGCAGGTGGGGCGGCGGATTGCGCCAGAAGTTCATCTTGTCCCAGCCACCGATCTCGACCGCACCCAGTTGCGGGTGCAGGAAGGGCCGCCAGTCGACGCAGGCCTGGCCGCCGCATTCGGCGTCGCTCCACGCGAGCAGCTTGAGCTCGTCTTCGACCGGGTGGTCCCGGTACCACTCGATCCACTGGTAGTCGGTGATGCCGGCCTCGCGGTTCGGCGCCCACAGCTCGACCGTCCAGAACAGCG
>JBDTUO010000013.1:0-19917 GCA_040007675.1 Rubrivivax sp. | reverse complement strand
GCGATCGGCTGCAGGAAGCTGCCGAACTGGCTCGCCAGCACGATGTAGATGAAGATCACTGCCAGCGCCATCGCGCCCAGCATGGCACCGAAGGCCTCCTGCTGGTCGCGCGTCTGGCCGCCGACGTCGAAGCTCACACCCGGCGGCAGCGTCGTCGCCTTGACGAGCTTCTGCACGTCGGCCCCGACGTCGCCGCCCGGCCGGCCCTCGACGCCCGCGAACACGGCCTCGCGCCGCTGCAGGTTCTGACGCCGGATCACCTGCGGGTTGTAGACCGACTCGATCGTCGCCACGGCGTCGAGCGGAATCGGCGTGCCGTCGGGCGCGAAGGCAACCGGCAGGCCGCGCATCTGCGCGACGCGCTCGCGTTGACCCTCGGCCAGGCGCAGCACGACGTCGACCTGGTCACCATCCGGCGTGGTCCAGGTGGTCGCCGTTTCGCCGTTGACGTAGGCGCGCAGCGAGGCCGCGACCTGGGGCGCCGTCAGGCCGAGTTCGCGCACCGCATCCGGCTTCAACCGCACCGCGTACGCCGGCACGCCCGGCTGCACCGACAGGTCGACGTCGACGACGCCGGGGATCTTCTTCAACTGGGCGGAGAACTCGGTCGCCGACCGCGCCAGCACGTCGGCGTCGTTGCCGAGCAGCGCGACGTAGATCGGCCGGTTGAAGCCGACCGAGGCGTCCGTGCCCGGGATGCCGGCGATGCGGGCGCGAATGTCGTCCTCGATCTGCTTCTGGCTGCGGCTGCGTTCGCGCCTGTCGGTCAGCACGATGTTGAGCCACGCCTGGTTGCGCTGGCCCGGCCCGCCGATCCAGGTCGACACCGTCTTGACCTCCGGAATCGCCGTCACCTGCTGCTCGACCTGGCGCACCTTGGCGTCGGTGCGCTCGAGGCTGGAACCGACCGGCATGCGCAGCGTCAGCCGCGTGAAACTCTGGTCGGTCTGCGGCACGAACTCGCTGCCGACCAGCGGCGCGAGCGCGAGCGCGGCGACGAAACTCGAGGCGCCGACCGCCAGCACGACACCCCGCGGCGTCAGCGTTGCCCAGCGCCAGCGGCGTGGCGCCTGCCGCTCGCGCCGGCCCGCGGCGTCGAACGGGCGCCCGTAGGCCGGCAGCGGGAACAGCTGCCAGCGGCGCGCACTGAAGGCCCAGCGGATCAGACGTTCATACACGCGGTGCAAACCGTCGAGCGCACGGTCGGTGCCGCGCAGCAGCGCGCCGAGCACGGGCAGCCGCGCCAGCCGCGTTGACGGCGGGTCACCCCAGACGCTGGACAGCATCGGGTCGAGCGTGAAGCTGACGAACAGGCTGACCAGCACCGCGACGACGACGGTGATGCCGAACGGGTGGAAGAAGCGGCCGATGATGCCGCCCATGAAGGCCACCGGCACGAACACCGCGCACAGCGCGAAGGTCGTCGCCAGCACCGCCAGGCCGATCTCGTCGGTGCCTTCGAGTGCGGCGCGGTGGTGGTCCTTGCCCATGTGCATGTGGCGCACGATGTTCTCGCGCACGACGATCGCGTCGTCGATCAGCAGCCCGATGCACAGCGACAACGCCATCATCGTCATGAAGTTCAGCGTGAAGCCGAACGCGTGCACCGCGATGAAGCTGGAGATCACCGCGATCGGCAGCGTGAGGCCGGTGATCACGGTGCTGCGCCAGCTCTTGAGGAACAGGAACACGATCGCCACCGTCAGCAGCGCGCCCTCGATCAGCGTGTGCTGCAGTCCGGCGAGCGAACCCTTGACCCAGTCGCTCGCGGCGTACACCAGCACGAGTTCCACGTCGGGCGGCAGCGACTTGCGCACATCCGCCATCGCTTCCTTGACGGCGTCGCCGGTCTTCACGACGTTGGCGTCCTGCTGCTTGATGACCTCGACGTTGATCGCGCGCTGGCCGTTGAGCCGTGCCGCCGAGTCGGGCTCGCGCTCGCGCTCGACCAGCGTGCCGAGGTCACCCAGCGTCAGCGGCAGGCCGTTGCGCCGCGCGACGACGACGTCGGCGAACCGGCGCGGGTCGCGGATGCGGCCCTCGACACGCAGGATGCTGTCCTGCACCGGGTCGCTGATGACGCCGACCGGCTGGTCCGCGTTGGCCGCGGCCAGCGCCGTCGCGATCTCCGCCGGCGTCACGCCGTAGGTGCGCAGCCGCGCCGGGTCGAGGTCGATGCGCACCTCGCGCAGCGCCAGCCCGCTCATCTGCACGCGGGCGACACCGGCGGCGCGCTGCAGGCGCTCGGCCAGCGCCTGGTCGGCCAGCACCGACAGCTCGCGCTGGCTGCGCGTCTCGGAGCGCAGCGCCATGTTGACGACCGGCTCGCTGTTGTCGTTGTTGAAGCGCTGGATCGTCGGCGCCTTGACGTCGCGTGGCAGCGTGCCCTGGATCGCCGACAGCCGATCGCGCAGGTCCTGCATCGCGCGGTCCATGTCGGTGTCGAGCGTGAACTCGGCGCTGATGCCCGCCATGCCTTCCTGGCTGCGAGACAGGATCCGGCGCACCCCGGCGATGCTGTTCAGCGCCTCCTCGATCGGCCGCGCGACCTCGCGCTCCACCGCCTCCGGCGCTGCACCCGGGTACTGCACCTCCATCCACACGCCCGGGAACGTGATGTCGGGCATCTGCTCGACGCCGAGCTTCGAGTACGAGAACAGGCCCAGCACGCACAGCGCCACCATCACCATGGTGGCGAAGACCGGGTTGCGGATCGAGACGCGTGTCATCCACATGGCTGCCTCCCGCGCCTACTTGACCAGCACCGGCGCCGACGCGGCGCTGGACGCCACGGGCGGCAGCGCGCCGCCGCTGTCGGTCGTGGCCACCGTGGCCTTGGCGCCTTCACGCAGGTTCTCGAAGCGCGCGGCCAGCACAGTGGCGCCGGGTCCCACGCCTGCCAGGACCTCGACCCGCCCGCCACGCTCGTCGCGCCGCCCGACCGTGATCGCGCGCCGCGCCAGCACGCCGTTCTCGACCAGCCAGACGTGGTCCTGGCCGGAGGCCTGCACCAGCGCACTTGCCGGCAGCGTCAAGCGGGGGGTGTCGTCGGCGAGTTCGACCCGCGCCAGCGCGTACTGGCCGGCGCGCAGCCGCTCGGCCGCGTTGTCGAGCGCTATCGTGACCCCGATGGAGCGCGTGCCGGGCTCGGCGGCGGGCGCGATGCGCCCGATGCGGCCGGCCAGCGGCGTCGTCAGGCCCTCGACCTCCAACGCCACCGGCAGGCCGACGCTCAGGCGGCCGACGAGGTGCGTCGGCACGCTGCCGGCCAGCTCCAGCTGGCGCAGGTCGATGATCGTCAGCACCGACTGCTCCGGGCTGACCTTCTCGCCCGGCACGACCTGCCGGTGCGCGACGATGCCGTCGATCGGCGCCAGCAGCGTGCCGTCGCGCAGGCCGACGCGCGCGACCTGGCGCGATGCACGCGCCGCATCGACCTGCGCGCGTGCGGTGTCGACCGTCGCGCGCGACGTCTGCAGCGCGTTGGCCGAGATGAAACGCTGGTCGGCCAGGCGTTCATTCGAGGTGTGCTGGCGCTCGGCCTGTAAGAGCGTCGCCTCGGCCGACACCACCATCGCGTCGCGCTCGGCGACGCGGCTGCTCGCCTCGGCCTGGTCGATGCGGCCGAGCGGCTGACCGGCGCGCACGCGGTCGCCCTCGCGCACCGTCAGCGTCAGCAGCGTGCCCGCGGCCTTGGCGCGCACGATCGCCGTCGACGGGGCCACCAGCGGGCCGGAGAACTCGACCCGATCGGGCATCGGCTGGCGGGTCGGCTGTGCGACCTCGCGGGCGGCGAACGCCAATGTCGGTTCGACCTTCTTCTTGTCGTCACCGCCGCCGCCCGGCAGCACACCGGCAGCCACCAGTGCCGCGCCAGCGCCGCCCAGCAGCAGCAGCGCCAGCCCCCCGGCGATCCACCGCCTCGTTGTCGTCTTCTGCATCGCACCCCCTCGTCGGCCGGCCCACCCGTGCCGGGTCGCCGGATCTTCCCCCTCGGGTGGCGAGCCAGCGGGCGGCAGTGTAGGGGCGGCCGCAGCGCCGAACCACGACGCGTGCGACGAACGGCGTCTCGGTGGCGACCACCTGCAGCGGCGCCGGATCAGGCGGAATCCCGGGAGCGACCGGAGCGACCGGAGCGACCGGTCGACCGCGGGCGGGCCGGTCAGGAGCGGGCGGGCGCGGTCTCGGGCAGAAGCTGGGGCTGGGGCTGGCCGGCGCGCAGCCAGCGGGTCAGCGCGCCGGGGTCGAGCGGCCGGCTGAAGCGGTAACCCTGGCCGAGCTGGCAGCCGAGCGCCAGCATCAGCGCCGCCTGGCCGTCGGTCTCGATGCCCTCGGCGACGCTCGCCATGCCCAGCGTGCGCGCGACGCTCAGCGTCGCCTGGATCACGACCCGGTGGTATTCGCTGCCTTCGGCGTCGGCGACGAACGAGCGGTCGATCTTGACGGTGTCGATCGGCATCTTGTGCAGGCACGACAGCGACGAGTAGCCGGTGCCGAAGTCGTCGAGCGCCAGGCTGACGCCCAGCGTGCGCAGGCCAGCCAAGGTGTCCAGCACCACCGCATCCTGCGCCGCGAGGCTCTCGGTGACCTCGAGTTGGAGCTCGCGTGGCTCCAGGCCGTTGTCCTCCAGACAGGCCCGCACCTCGTCGATCAAACGCGGCTGGCGCAGTTGTTCGCGCGACAGGTTGACGCCTACGCGCTGCGGTGCCTGCGCGCCCAGCTTGCGCTTCCAGTCCGCGAGCTGCGCACACGCGGTCTGGAGCACGAACAGCCCGAGTTCGGTGATCAGGCCGCTGTCCTCGGCCACCGGGATGAAGGCCGACGGTGGCACCGGCCCGTCGACGGGGTGCTGCCAACGCACCAGCGCCTCGACCGCACGCAGCTGGCCGTCGGCGAGGTCGACGATCGGCTGGTACACCACCGACAACTCGCGCGCGCGCAGCGCCTGGCGCAGTTCGGTTTCCATCTTCAGTGCCTGCGCCACGCGCTCATGCATCGAGGCGTCGAACAGCGCATGTCGGCCGCGCCCTGCGCGCTTGGCCTCGTACATCGCCGTGTCGGCGTCGCGCAGCACGCTGTCGGCGGTCGCGTCGGCCTCCGGATCGAGCACCACACCGATGCTCGCGCCCGAGTGCACGTGAAATCCACAGACGACGTACGGCTCGTTCAGCGCCTCGATCAGACGGCCGACGATTGCCAGCACCGGAGCCTCGGCGCGCACCCCTTCGAGCACGATCACGAACTCGTCGCCGCCGATGCGCGCCGCGGTACGCTGCTCATGGCCGACGCGGGCGACGGCGTCGCCGGGGCGCAGCGTCGCCGTCAGCCGCTGCGCGACCTGGCGCAGCAGCTCGTCGCCGACGCCATGCCCATGGGTGTCGTTGACCTGCTTGAAGCGGTCGAAGTCCATGAACAGCACCGCAAACCCGTAGCCGGGATGGCGCCGGCGGTGATCGAGGGCCCGCGTGATCCGCTCCAGCACGATCGACCGGTTCGGCAGCCCGGTCAGCGCGTCGGTGCGCGCCGCCGTCGCCAGTTGGTCCTGCAGCCGACGCGGTTCGGTGATGTCGACGAAGCACGACACCGCGCCCGACAGCTGCCCGAGCGCGTCGCGCAGCGGCTCGGTATTGACCAGCAGCCAGCGTTGGCTGCCGTCGGGGCCGCTGCGCAGACCGAGCACCTCGTCGCTGCGGCCGATGCCGCTGCGCAGGGTCCAGCGCCCCGGCAGCTCCTCGGGCTCGAATGCCACACCGTTCTCGCGCACCGCGGGCTGGCCGAAATCATCCACCGACTGGCCGACCAGCCGGTCGCGCTGCAGGCCGAGCATGCGCTCGGCCGCCGGGTTGACCGCCGTCACGCGCCCCTCGCCGTCGCGCACGACGACGCCGTCGGGCAGCACGGCCATCAGCGCGGCGGTCTTCAGCCGGTCGCTGACGAGCGCGGTGATCTCGGTCTGCACCGAGATGAAGCCGGTCAGCGTGCCATGCCGGTCGTGCAGGGGCTGCAGGTCGATCTGCACCCAGTGGTCGGTGCCGTCGGCCGACCGGATCACCAGCTCGGCACTCGCCCCTTCGCCCCGCTGCTGCGCATCGAGCAGGCGCTCGACGGTGGCCGGATCGGCGCGCGGGCTTTCGAGCAGCTCGCTCGGCAGCCGGCCGCGCGCCCGTTCGGCCGCGAAGCCGGTCACGCGGACGAAGGCGTCGTTGACCCACACGATGCGCCGCTCGGCATTCGTGATCACGACCATGTTGTCGGTGCGCTCGGCGACCAGCGCCTGACGCTCGAGTTCGGCCGCCTGATCCGCCAGACGGCCGTGCTGGCGGCGGACCGCCCGCACCGTCGGCTCGACGACGCTGAAGGCCAGCACGCCGAGCAGCAGCAGCGTCAAGGCGCCACCGCCGCGCACCCAGGCCACCGCTGCCCGGCTGCGCGCCTGCGACAGGCGGCGCAGGTCGTCGACCAGGGCGCGCGCCGCTGCCGCACCGATGTCGGCCTCGGCGACCAGCGCCGACGCGGCGTCGGCCGCCGGATCGTGGCCGTCCACGCGGGCCAGAACGACCTCCGCGTGATGCCAGAGCCGGTCGCGCGCCGCCAGCCAGCGCTCGAGCCCGATCGCTGTGCCCCGCGCAACGTCGCGGCCGAGTCGGGCCTTCAGCGTCGGATCGAACACGAGTGCGAGCGCACGGGATTCAGTCAGATGCTGCCTGAGCGCATTCGCCGCCTCCGCGCTGCCCGGACCACCTCCGCGCATTTCCGCGGCCAGGCGACCGAGACGCTCGGCAAACACGTTGCGACCCGCCGCGTAGTCGATCAGCTCGGCATCCGCAGCGCGCTGCCCCTCGGCCGAACTGGCCTGCCAGATCGACAGGCTGGCCGCCGCGGCGATCACGGCGATCGCCACGTACATGGCCACACGCACTCGCCGGTGCGCGGGAGCGTCGATCTCAGGCGGCATGCCGGCGTTATCGGCCGCTCGGCGCGAGTCTGAACCCGAGGTCTTGCCCGCGTCGACGTGATGCGGTCGGGCCGGCCGCGCGCGGGGCGGACGCTCAGTCGCCGGACGCGCGCCCGCCGCTGTCGATCGCGCCAGGAATCGGCGCCACCGGCAGCACCACGTCGGCGCACTGGGCGCGCCAGCGCAGGACGTGATCCATCACCACCAGCGCCAGCATCGCCTCGGCGATCGGCGTCGCCCGGATGCCCACGCAGGGGTCGTGCCGACCGTGCGTTTCGACCGTGGTCGGCGCGCCGGAGCGGTCAATCGATGGCCGCGGCAGGCGGATCGAGCTGGTCGGCTTGATCGCCAGCCGCACCACCAGGTCCTGCCCGGTGGAGATCCCGCCCAGCACGCCGCCGGCATGGTTGCTCGCGAACCCCTGCGGCGTCAGGGCGTCACCGTGGTAGCTGCCGCGCTGCGCGACGACGCCGAAACCGTCGCCGATCTCGACCCCCTTGACGGCATTGATGCCCATCATCGCGTAGGCGATGTCGGCGTCGAGCTTGTCGAACAGCGGCTCGCCGAGGCCGACCGGCACGTTGCTCGCGCGCACCTCGATCCGTGCCCCGCACGAATCGCCTGCCTTGCGCAGCGCGTCCATGCGGGCCTCGAGCGCCGGCACGAGCGCGGCATTCGGCACGAAAAACGGGTTGCGCTCAATCTCGTCGGCCTGGTCGAACGGCACCTCGATGTCGTCGAGCGCGCTCATCCAGCCGACAAAGCGCGTGCCGTGCCGCTCGGCGAGCCACTTGCGGGCGACCGCGCCGGCCGCGACCATGGGCGCCGTCAGCCGGGCCGACGAGCGGCCACCGCCACGCGGGTCGCGGTGGCCGTAGCGGCGCCAATAGGTGTAGTCCGCGTGGCCGGGTCGGAAGGTGTCGAGCAGGTTGCCGTAGTCCTTGCTGCGCGCGTCGGTGTTGCGGATCAGCAGGCAGATCGGCGTGCCGGTCGTCAGGCCCTCGTGCACGCCGGAGACGATTTCGACGACGTCGGCCTCGCTGCGCTGCGTGACGTGACGGCTGGTGCCGGGCCGGCGGCGGTCGAGCTGCTGCTGGATGTCGCCCGGCGTCAGCGCCATCCCGGGCGGGCAGCCGTCGATCACGCAGCCGATCGCCGGCCCGTGGCTTTCGCCAAAGTTCGTGACGCGAAAAAGTTCACCGAAGGTGGAGCCGGGCATGCGTCGATTCTAGGAGAGCAGTGGCGGCGGCTGGGCGAAGCCCTGCACGATCGGGAAGCGGCGCGCGGCCCCGTCGAACATTCCGTTCCAGGCCACCAGCGTGGCCACCAACAATTCGGTGAAGAGCTCCTCCTGGCGGCGAACAACGCTCCCCGAGTTATGGTCGCGGCAGGCGCGGGAGGCATGCAGGTGCATGGCGTCACCATCATCTGCGGCATCGCGGATCGCGACGCGCTGCCACCACCCGCGACAACACCCGCGCAATGGAGACCCTCATGAACCCAGCGTCGACCTCGCTTCCCGTCCTCGTCGCCGGCGGCGGCATCGGCGGCCTGGCTGCCGCGCTGGCGCTGACGCGCCGTGGCTTCGCGGTCAAGGTGCTGGAGCAGGCGCCCGAACTCGGCGAGATCGGCGCCGGGATCCAGCTCGGGCCGAATGCCTTCGCGGCGTTCGACGCCCTGGGAATCGGCGAGAAGGCCCGCGGCCGCGCCGTCTACACCGACGAGATGGTGATGCACGACGCGCTCGACGAGACGCTGATCGGCCGCATCCCTACGGGCGAAGCCTTCCGCCAGCGCTTCGGCAACCCGTATGCGGTGATCCACCGTGCCGACGTGCACGGCTCACTGCTCGAAGCGGCGCAGGAATCGGGGCGCATCGAGGTGCTGACCTCGACCCGCGTGCAGCGCGTCGAGCAGGACGATTCCAGTGTCACGGTGATCGACGCCAAGGGCGGCAGGCATCGAGGGCTGGCCTTGATCGGTGCCGACGGCGTGAAGTCCGCGGTGCGCCGCCAATACGTCGGTGACGAGGCGCGGGTGTCCGGCCATGTGGTCTATCGGGCGGTGGTCGACAAGGAGGACTTCCCGGCCGACCTGCAGTGGAACGCCGCCAGCATCTGGGTCGGCCCCGACTGTCACCTGGTTCACTACCCGCTGCGCGGCGGCGAACAGTACAACGTGGTCGTCACCTTCCACAGTCGTGACAAGGAGGAGTGGAGCGTTCGCGAAGGCAGTCGCGAAGAGGTGCAAAGCTACTTCGAAGGCATCTGCTCGCGCGCCCGCCAGCTGATCGACCTGCCCAAGGACTGGAAGCGCTGGGCCACCGCCGATCGCGACCCGATCGGCCACTGGACGCATCAGCGTGCCACGCTGCTCGGCGACGCCGCCCACCCGACGCTGCAATACCTCGCGCAAGGCGCCTGCATGGCGATGGAAGACGGCGTCACACTGGGCGAAGCGCTGCGCGTACATGACAACGAGTTCGGCAAGGCCTTCGCGCACTACCAGCGCTCGCGTGTGGCAAGGACGGCGCGCATCGTGCTGTCGGCGCGCGAGATGGGCCGGATCTTTCATGCCAAGGGCGTCGAGCGCCTGGTGCGCAACGAACTGTGGAAGGACCGTTCACCGGAACGCTTCTACGACGCGATGGAGTGGTTGTATGGCTGGAAGGTCGAAAACTGCCTGGCCGCCTGAACTCCAGCGCCCGAGGACCGCGGATCGCCCCACCGGGCATTTCACGAAGCACAAGCCATGACCCCTGCCAGCCAACCCGAACCGTCGCCCGAGCTCGAAGCGCTGTATCGCGGCTTCGAACGCGAACAGCTCGTCCCGTTGTGGACCGAAATCGGGGACCTGATGCCACTGCATCCGAAGTCCAAGGCCACGCCGCACCTGTGGCGATGGGACAGCCTGGTGGCGCTGGCCGGCGAGGCCGGGCGCATCGTGCCGGTAGGCCGCGGCGGCGAACGCCGCGCCATCGCGCTGGCCAATCCCTCTTTGGGCGGCAGGCCCTTCGCCACACCGACCCTGTGGGCCGCCATCCAGTACCTGATGCCCGGTGAAAACGCGCCGGAGCACCGCCACACCCAGCACGCGTTCCGCTTCGTGGTCGAGGGCGAAGGCGTGTGGACCGTGGTCGGTGGCGACGCGGTGCGCATGTCGCGCGGCGACTTCCTGCCGCAGTCCGGATGGAACTGGCATGCGCACCACAACGCGTCCAGCAAGCCGATGGCCTGGATCGATGGTCTGGACATCCCGTTTTCGTACTACACCGAATCCCAGTTCTTCGAGTTCGGTCGCGACGAGATCAGCGAGGCCGAGAAGACCACGCCCGAGGTCAGCCGCTCGGAACGCCTGTGGGGCCACCCGGGTCTGCGACCGGTTTCACAGCCGGCGGCGCTGACGGCCACACCGCTGCTGGCCTACCGATGGCGGGATACCGACCGCGCGCTGAGCGAGCAGCTGGCGCTGGAACGCGAGGGCCACGCCGCCACGCTGAGCCCTGGTCATGCCGCCGTGCGCTACACGAACCCGACCAACGGCGGCGACGTGCTGCCGACGATCCGCACCGAGATGCACCGCATCGACACCGGCGCCAGCAGCGTCGTGCGGCGCGAGGTCGGCTCGTCGGTCTACCAGGTCTTCGACGGCAGCGGCACGGTCAAGGTCGGGGACCGCTCATGGGCCGTCAGGCGCGGCGACATGTTCGTCGTGCCGTCGTGGGCTGCATTCACCGCAAGCGCCGATGCCTCGCCGGCAAAGGACCAGTATGCAAGCCTTGACCTGTTCCGCTTCAGCGACGCGCCGATATTCGAGGCCTTGCACGCCCATCGTGTCCAGATCGGTGCGGCGGAGTGAGTCTATGAGCCGCCAGGGACTTTTCCGCGGCGGCACCGGCCTCGGCGCCTTCGAGTCGCTGCTCGCCACGCACACCAGACGAACCAGCCGACCCTCTCCTATGCCAGATACGCCTCGAGCACACCGGCATCAGCACGCAGTTGGGGAACGGTTCCCTGCGCGACGATCGACCCTCGTTTCATCAGGTAGGCGTAGTCACACACCGAAAGGGCAATCTCGGCATTCTGCTCGACCAGCAGGATCGATTGCCCCTGGCCATGCAAGGTCACGATCGCCTGGAACACCTGGGCCACGATGGCTGGTGCCAATCCCATCGAGGGTTCATCGAGTACCAACATGCGGGGTTTGGTCATCAGAGCGCGCCCGATGGCCAGCATCTGTTGCTCGCCGCCGCTCATCAATCCAGCCAACTGCCCGCGTCGTTCCTTCAGGCGCGGAAAAAGATCGTAAATGCGCGTGATCAGCTCCCGTTCGGACCCGCGCCCTGCATACGCGCTGAGTTTAAGGTTCTCCTCCACCGTCAGCGGCGCGACGATCATGCGCCCTTCTGGCACGAGTGCCAGACCGTGGCGCACGACGCGATGTACCGGCAGCGCGGAAATCTCTTCATCGCCCAGCTTGATCGAGCCTCGCACCGGCCGGTGCAGTCCGGCGATGCTGCGCAGCGTGGTCGATTTGCCGGCGCCGTTGGCGCCGAGGATGGCGACCATTCGCCCCGCGCCGACCTCGAAGCTGAGGTCGGTCACGGCACGGATGGCGCCGTAATCAGCTCCTAGCCCGGATACGGTCAGCATCTTCGCTCTTTCCAAAATACGCGGCCTGCACGTCCGGATGGGCAATGCATTCGGCCGGTGTACCGCAGGCCAGCAGGCGGCCGAAGTTCATCACCGTGACATAGCTGCAATAGTCCTTCACCAGGCGCACGTTGTGTTCGACCATCAGCACCGTCAGCCCCCCGTCGCGCAGGCTGTGCACCAGGTTGCCGATCTCGCTGGACTCCTGCACATTCATGCCGGCGGTGGGTTCGTCAAGCAGCAACAGCCGCGGATTGGTGCCGAGGGCTCGGGCGATCTCAACCCGCCGCTGTTCCCCGTATGACAATGTTTCCGCCAGCACATGCGCGCGATGGCTCAGGTGCACGCGCTCGAGCAATTCAAGCGCGTGGGCCTGCACGGCCTTGCGCGCCGCACGCGCCTTCGGCAAGCCGAGAAACGATGCCCACAGTGACGTGCCGCGGCGGATATAGCAACCCGCCATGACCTGCTCGAGCACCGTCATGCCGCTGAACAGCCGGACGTTCTGATAGGTCCGCGAAATGCCTTGCGCGGCGATGGCATGGGCCGGGCTGCGCTGGATCTCGTCCCCAGCGAAGCGAATCGTGCCGGAGTCCGAAGGCAACAGTCCGCTGATGAGATTGATCAGCGTGGTTTTACCGGCGCCATTGGGACCCATCAGCCCGGCGACGCTTCCGGTCTGGACCGCCATCGTCAGTTCCGACACCGCAGCCACGCCGCCGAAGTGCTTGTCCACGGCCTGGATTTCCAGCAAAGGCGCTGACGCCCCTGTGCTCGTGGGTGCCGTCATGGCGCGCCTCCGGTCGCGTGTGGCGCTGCCTTGCGTGCACCCAGGCGCAGACGGATCGCACGCGGATCGACCAGCCCGCGGGGCAGGAAGATCATGATCAGCAACAGAACAACGCCGTTTGCGACCTCCTGATACTCGGGAACGACGGCCTGCGCAATCACCGGGAGCGCGGTGAACACGACCGCGCCGATGATGGCGCCCACCCAGTGGTAGGAGCCACCGAGCACCACTGCGGCGATCATCGTGAAGGCGATGTTCACAAAGTAGGTGTCGGGCGAAAGGTACTGCAAGGCCAGCGCCAGCAGCATGCCGCCGACGCCACCGACCGCACCCGAAATCAGGAAGGCGATGGTCTGAATGCGGCGTGGTGCAATGCCTAGCGTGGAGGCGACCGAAGAATCCTCGCGCACCGCCCTTGCGGCGATCCCGTACCACGACGCCGACAAACGCCAGAAGACCACGATGACGACCAGCAACATCAGCGCAAACGCCGCGAACGGCAAGGTCGCGGGTACGCTCAAGCCGCTGACACCCCCGGTGACACTCGGGACGTTGATGACGACGACGCGCGTGATCAGGATCAGCGCAAGGCTTGCCAGCGCCATCCAGTGGCTTTCGAGCCGCAGGAAGACCAGTGCCACGATGTACGAGAGCAGTGATCCCGCGGCGGCGGCGACCGGCAGGGCGAGCAGCGGATCAATCCCCGTCTGCAACACGAGCCGTACGCCGAGGAAGCCCCCGAAAGCGGCAAAGGTGACCGTGGTGAAACTGAGGATGCCTACAGACAGCACGGCGTAGGTGCTGAGCGCGAAGAAGGCGTTGACCATCGCGAAGGCGAGCGTGCTGCGGTAGGCAGCCCAGAAATCGATAAGTGCCTGCATAGTTTCAGGCCCGCGAATGAGCGACGCTTCCGAACAGCCCTCGCGGCCGCAGCAGCAGAAATCCCAGAAGCAAGGCGTAGGTAATCCCGTCGCGCAGACCGGAAGACAGGTATTGGGCCGTCATCACCTCGAGCACGCCGAGCGCGACTCCGGCGATGGCCGTGCCGCGCACATCGTCGTAACCACCCACCACGACGGCCGCGAAGCCCTTGAGCAACAGACCCTCACCCAAAGTGAACGACACGTTCTGGGTGCTGATGCCGCCCAACACACCCGCGAAGCCGGAGGTCGCGCCCGCGATGAAGGCGGTGATCACCACCACGTATCGCGGGTTGACGCCGCCTAGGGACGCGGCGGTCTGATTCCAGCCCACGGCGCGCATCGCCGCGCCGAAGCGACTACGGCGTATCAGCAGGTGCAGGCTGATCGTCACGACGAGCATGGATACGAACGTGATGATCTGCATGGCGGGCACCGGGATCGACCCCAGGCGGAACATCGTGTCCGGATAGCTGCCGCGCGGAAAGCTCAGGCTCTCATGGCCGGTCGCAGTTCCGGCCAGGCTGTCCAGGATGATCCAGGCGGCGATGCTGGTGATCAGCGCACTGATCATGCCGCTGCCTCGGCGGCGCAGGGGCTGGAACGCGACCTGGTCAACCACCAATGCAAGCAGTCCGCCGCCAAATATCCCAGCCAGCAAGGCCGGAATGAATGGCAGATTCAGCCGCTCCACGACCGACAGGGCGATGATCGCCGCCCAACTGGCATAGGTGCCATGGGCGGCGTTCAGGATTCCGAGCGTCGAGAAGACGATGCCGAACCCGAGGCCGAACAGCGCGTACAGCGAGCCGAGCGCGAGACCGTTGATCAGTTGCTCGAGGAAGAGTTGCATTGGGTGGCCCACCCACTTACTTTGGCGGCGTCCAGGGCACGAGCTTGCCGTCGGACGTCCAATTCACAACCAGGTTGCCGGAGGTCTCGGCCTGGCCGTCCTTCACTTCCTCGCCGCCATAGACCTGGTGCTCGAGGGTCGTCACCTTCGCAAGCGCTGCTGCGAGCGATTCGCGATCTGGTGTTCCAGTGATGGACTTGAGGCCCTGCGCGATGAACCAGACGACCTGGTAGCCCTGGGCGGAGTAGATATCGGCCTGGGACTGAAACTTCGCCTGATAGCCACCGACGAAAGCCTTGGCTTCGGGCGTCTCGGCGATGGAGGCGGAAAAGCTGACGGGGAACGGCACGCCGACGACCGTCGCGCCCATCTTCTCGAACACCGCCGCAGGGGCCAACGCGTCGTTGCCGACAATGGTCTTCTTGTAGCCACGATCGCGCAGCGCCGTGATCGAGCCAGCGGCCGCTTGCTGCGTCGCGTAGATCAGGATCACATCGGGCGCGAGTCCCATGGCCTGGGTAGCTGACGCGGTGAAATCCGTGTCCTTGGTGAGCACGCTGATGATGCCCGCGGTAGCCACGCCCTTGGCTTCCAGTGCCTTCTGAGTCGCGGCCAAGCGGCCCTTGAAGGCCTCGTTATCGGCGGCCAGGATGTAGGCGGCGGTCTTTGGCTTCAGCGCATCGACTACCTTGACGGCGGTTGCCGTGTCCTTCGGCCCGGGGAGGATCGTCATGCTGTACATCCACGGAGGCTGCGGCAGGCCCGTGGCCGTGGCGCCATAGATCACCAGAGGGATCTTGGAACGCAGCACGATCGGTTTTACCGCACCCGCCACCGACGACAGGATGCAGCAACTGGTGGCAAGGATCGAGCGATCCGCAACGAACTGGTTCATCGCCTGGATCGACCGGGGCGCGTCGCTGGCGCTTTCCTTGGCCTCCAGCGCGATGGTGGCTGCGCCCAGGTACTTCTTGGCGTTGACCTCTTCGGCCGCCAGCTGCGCCCCGTTCCAGAACGACCTGCCAGCCGACGCCAGCGCGCCGGTGTTCTCGGTGACAAAGCCGATCTTGTATTCGCCGGCCGCCAGCCCTTGGGCAGCCACCGGCGCAGCCTGTGTCAGCAGGGCAACGGCCGCCGCGGAACTCAACAACCCGACAAGTCGTTGCGACATTCTTCTCATTGCATTCTCCTTCTGCGTTTTTTAGGTCGCCATGCGAATGGCTATGAATCGGCAGCATTTTCCGCCGCCTGGCGCTGCATCCGAACTACCGCAACTGCGCCGGCAGTCGCCGGCAAGCCACGCAGTAACAGACACCTTGACCGGGGTTAGAACCGAACGAAGCCGGAATCTTCGGGTTCAAGCAGCAAGCTCATACTGGGCCTGTTTGGACTCGATTGCCTCGAAGCCGATGATGCGTTTGAACTCGGCCATACTGATCTGAGCCGAAGGAAGTGCATCGACATTTCCGTCGCGTCGCTCCGCCAGCACTCGCAGGTTGCTCCTGACGGCCGCAATCGTCGCCATCAGGGCGGCGATCGGGTAGGTCGCGAAGGCGGCTACCGATTCGATCTGCTCACGGGTCAGAGACGACATCCACACGCCTTGCATCAACTGCAAGGACAGGCGGCGACCCGAGACTTCCTTCAGCTTGACGAGTTGCTCATAGCTGTTGAAAGTTCTGGAGATCGGCTGGATCACGTCGGCACCGGCCTCCGCGTAGGCCGCTGCACGATCGAACGCCTCCGATGGATCCAGCACATCGGTGCGCGCTACGATGATGAAATCGCGATCGTGGCGGGCGTCTGCTGCGGCCTTGATTTTCGCGACCGCGTCGTGCAAAGCAATCACTGGCATCTTGGCGGCTGCGGCAGGACAACGCTTGGGCGAAACCTGATCCTCGAGCTGGATCGCGGCAACGCCAGCCTTTTCGAATTCACGCACGGTTCGCATGACGTTGATCACGTTGCCGTAGCCAGTATCGGCATCGGCAAACACCGGCTTGCTGACGAGACTGGTGATTCGATTGACGACCCCGAGGTTCTCCGTCAGTGTGTACAGCTCGACATCGGGTTGCCCCAGCAGCGATGCCGAGATGCCGAACCCAGTCGTGAAAATGCCGTCGAAATCGGATTGGTCGACGAGCAGAGCAGACAGCGCATCATGCGCACCGCCCATCCAGAACGTCGGCCCAGAGGTGATGCGCTCGCGCATCTGCTTGCGGTTCGGTGTCATTGCGTGTGCCTTCTCTTGCCAACGTTGATCAGATCGATGCTCAGGCGGCTGCCGGCTGCGACAGCCTATCTCTCAAGTACCCCGTCAGACCCCCACACTCGAGCATGCGTTGTTCGGACCAGGCGAGCGGCTCGATTGGCAACGACGCGCCGCCTTTGCTCTCGTTGGTGACGCTCAGGTCAGACCAGTCGACCACCAGCGCGTCCCAGCGCGAGACCGTGGCAAGAATGCCCGGGCAAGTCACCAGGGGGAATCCCATGCTGATCTCGCCCCTGAAAAAGCCGGGCGAGAACGATTCCGCCACGACGGCGGCAATGCCGAGATGGCGCATGGCACGCATGGCCGGGTAGTGGGGGTGTCCATAGCCGAAGTTCTTGCCGGCCACCAGCAGATCACCCTTTTGCACCTTCTGGGCGAAATCGGGATCGAAATCGCACATCGTGATGGCGACAAGCTCGTCGATATCCGTCAGCTTGATGTTCTTGATGCCGATGATCAGATCGATGTCGAAGTTCTCTTCGGCAAAGATCCAAGCCGCTCGGCCGCGCAAAGTCGGCAGCGTCATTTCCGCTCTCCGTTCAGGTACGGTCGAGGGTCCGCGATGCGTCCCTCGACGGCGGAGGCAGCAACGACCGCGGCGTTGCAGATGAATATCTCCGCGTCGGCGCTGCCCATGCGACCCGGTGTGTTGAGTGTGCCGGTAGAGACCGCCCTCTGGCCTGCGGTCAACGTGGCGATCCGCCCGAAACAATAGTCGCAACTCGAACTGCTGACGAAGGCACCGGCGTCGACAAGGGTCGAGATCAACCCCTCGGTGGCTGCTGCGGACATGATGGCCTGAGAAGTGGGGACGACATGAAGCTGGAACCCCGGGCTGATCTTGCGCCCTTTCAAAACTTCTGCCGCTATCCGCAGATCCTCGAGTCGGCCGCTGGCGCACGAGCCCAAGTATCCGCTGTGCACTTCCAGGCCCGCATATTCGGCGAGGTCGCGCGTGTTGGCCGGGCTCGGAGGCACGACGACTATGGGCTGCAGGGAGCTCACGTCAATGGTGTGGACTGCGTCGTAATCCGCGTCGGGATCGCTGTAGACGGGTTCGAGCGCGATCTTGGAGCGGCCCTTGGCGTAGGCGAGAGTTTTCGCGTCCGGCGCGATGATTGCTGTGGTCGCGCCGAGAAACATCGCCTGGCCACAGATGGTTTGCCGCCCTTCGATGCTCATGGCGTCGATCACCGGCCCACACAGCTCGATCACCTTGAACCGGCACGAAGCAGGACCGAGTACGCGCACAAGGTGATGGACAACGTCGCGCGCCATCACGCCCGACTGCAGTGTGCCGGTGATGACGATCTTCACTGTCCCCGGTACCCTGATCGCCAGATCTTCACTGACAAATGCTTCGAGCACGCCCTTGCGCACACCGATTGCCAGCGTACCGAATGCGCCCAGCTGGCTGACGTGTCCGTCGAAGTGCACGACGAAGGCGCCCGGTGTTGCGTAACCCAACTCAGCGGACACCTGATGCCCGATCCCCAGTCGTTCGAATACCGGTACGCCCTGCTCCGCGCCCCATCGACGCGTTCCCTGATGCAGTTCCTCTTCCTTCGGCGCGATCGCGGGAACCATGTGATCGATGAACAACGCAAACCGCTCGGGCCGTATGACCTTGCCGACGCCGAGATCCTTCGACTCCTTGAAGAACACATCGGTGTAGCCTGGGAAGTCGTAGGCAATCACGAAGTCGGGCTTGGCCAGGATCTCTTCCCCCGGCTCCACGTGGCTGCGTCCGCTGACCCTGGCGAGAACCTTCTGAGCGATGGTCTCCTTCAATCCGGTTCTCCCCGTCATCCACATCGTGAGTCGTCGGCGTGTCAGCCAACGAACGACAACTGGACGTCAGCATAAGGAGTGACTGCTCGGCGCACAATGCTTCAAGAACCCTGGCATCCACGATGTGGATGCGATCGGAGAGCCTGATGAACTCGAAGCAAGCCGCCCAAGCTGGCCCGCCCGAGCTGCGGACTGGCACGCAGAGCATTGAGCGATCGATTGCCATCCTGCGGGCGATAGCCTCCCGCGGACGGCGTGGCATGCGGATCTCAGAAATCGTCAGCACGGCCGGCCTTCCGCAGGCAACCTGTTCGCGCATGCTGCAGTGCCTATTGCGCGAAGGCCTTCTTGACCGAGACGAGCACACCGGCAAGCTCTTCGTCGGACCCGTCATCAGTGAACTGAGCCTCGTTGCAAGGTCACGCTACCGGCTGTGCGAGCTGAGCGACGGCATCTTGCTCGAGCTGGCCGATGCGACTCAAGACACCGTGTACCTGAGCGAGCGCAGCGGATTGGAGGCCGTGTGCACCGCCCGTGCACTCGGGGAGTTTCCCATCAAGGTCCTCGCGCTCGATCTTGGAATCAGGAGACCGCTGGGTGTGGGAGCCGGCGGTCTGGCCTTGCTGGCTGCGATGGACCCAGAGGAATCAGACGCCGTGGTGCGTGCAATCGGCTCTCACTACGAGGGGCATGGCCACCTGCACGTCGAATACATGCTCGAAACCATCGAGAGGACGCGCACTGAGGGTTATTCGTTTGTCGAGAGCGTCATGACGCCAGGCACTGCGGCAGTCGGCGTGGTGGTCCCCGGGGAGCGAGTCAATGCTGCAATCAGTGTGTCTGCGATCAACAGCCGCATGGGTGCTGAGCGGCGCGGAGAGGTCGCGAGGTTGATCGAACAGCACGCAAGAAAAATCGCGGAGATCGTCCGCGAAATGCACGGACTCACGTGAGCGTTCCATGCGGGTTCAGAACGGGCCAGCGAATCGGTTCAGAAAAGAGAAACGGCCCAGCGACTGAAGCCGCTAAGCCGTTGATCCTGAAGCTGAAAGTTGGTCGGGGCGGCGGGATTCGAACTCGCGACCCCTTGCACCCCATGCAAGTGCGCTACCAGGCTGCGCTACGCCCCGACGAACGATCGATTATAGCCAGCAGGGGGTTGACGGCCGACCCGCGCCGGTCTCGCGCACTCAATCCGACAGCAGCGCGAGGATCGACCGCAGCTCGGCCCGCAGCAGCGCATTGGTCATCGGGCCGCTGGCCCCCGCCGTCGAGGCGGCGATGCTCGAGTGCGGCAACGCCGCAGCACCGGCACCGGAAGCCGCTTCCGCTTCGGCCTCCGCATCATCGCGTGCGTCGATCGGCGACAACCCGCCGGGGCCGCCGGGACGGGCCGGCTGGGCCGGGCCGCCGAGTTCATCCGGCGCCATCGACCCGAGCGCTGCATCATCGACATCTACCGTGCTGGAGGCGCCGACCCGCAGGCCCGCGCCGCGGCCGCCCGCCGCTCCGCCATGCTCGGACAGGCGGTTGCGCGCGCCGCTGATCGTGAAGCCCTGGTCATACAGCAGCTCACGAATCCGACGCACCAGCAGCACCTCGTGGTGCTGGTAGTAGCGGCGGTTGCCCCGCCGCTTCATCGGCTTGAGCTGCGTGAACTCCTGCTCCCAGTAGCGCAGCACGT
>JBDTUO010000012.1:0-20294 GCA_040007675.1 Rubrivivax sp. | reverse complement strand
AACCGCTTCTGCTCGAGCGGCCTGCAGACGATCGCGATGGCCGCGCAGCGCATCATCGCCGGCGAGGGCGATGTCTACGTCGGCGGTGGCGTCGAGAGCATCTCCTGCGTGCAGAACGAGGCCAACCGCCACATGATCGTCGACCCCGCGCTGCAGGCGAGCAAGCCGGAGATCTACTGGTCGATGCTGCAGACCGCCGAGCAGGTCGCCAAGCGCTACCAGATCGCCAAGCAGCGCATGGACGAGTACGGCGCCGGCAGCCAGCAGAAGGCGTGTGCCGCGCAGGAAAAGGGATTGTTCGACGCCGAAATGGTGCCGGTCACCGTCACGGCGGGGGTGGCAGACGCGGTGCTCGGGCTGCGCAGCAAGGAAGTCACGATCAAGGCCGACGAAGGGCTGCGCCCCGGCACGACGGTCGAGGGCATCCAGGGCATCAAGGCGGCGCTGCCCGGCGGCGTCATCACGGCCGGCAACGCGAGCCAGTTCAGCGATGGTGCCGGTGCGTGTGTGATCGTCGACGAAGCCTATGCCGAGAAACACGGCCTGAAGCCGATCGGGCGTTTCCTCGGCTTTGCGGTGGCCGGCTGCGAACCCGACGAGATGGGCATCGGGCCGGTGTTCGCGGTGCCGAAGCTGCTGCAGCGGCTGGGCCTGAAGGTCGACGACATCGACCTGTGGGAACTCAACGAGGCCTTCGCAGTGCAGGTGCTGTACTGCGCCGACCGCCTCGGCATCCCGATGGACCGCCTGAACGTCAACGGCGGCGCGATCGCGGTCGGGCACCCGTATGGCGTCAGCGGCCAGCGCCTGACCGGCCATGCACTGATCGAAGGCAAGCGGCGCGGCGCGAAGAAGGTCGCCGTCACGATGTGCGTCGGCGGCGGCATGGGCGCGGCCGGCGTGTTCGAGGTCCTCTGATCGTGACCGAGGCGCTGCGCACCCCCGATGCGCGCTTCGACTGCCTGCCCGGCTGGCCGTATGCGCCGCACTACGTAGAGCGTGACGGCCTGCGCCAGCACTACGTCGACGAAGGCCCGCACGATGCGGCGGTGACGGCGCTGTGCCTGCACGGACAACCGAGCTGGGCCTACCTGTACCGCAAGATGATCCCGGTCTTCACCGGCGCCGGGCTGCGTGTGGTGGCGCCGGACTTCTTCGGCTTCGGGCGCTCCGACAAGCCGGTCGACGAGGACTGGTACAGCTTCGATCGCCACCGCGACAACCTGATCGCCTTCGTCGAGGCACTCGACCTGCACGATGTGCTGCTGGTGGTGCAGGACTGGGGCGGCCTGCTGGGATTGACACTGCCGCTGGTGATGCCCGAGCGCATCACGCGGCTGCTGGTGATGAATACGAGCCTGGGCACCGGGACCGTGACCGAAGGCTTCAAACAGTGGCGCGCCTACGCCAACAGCAAACCCGATCTGGAAGTCGGCAAGCTGATCCGGCGCGGCTGTCCGATGCTCTCCGAGGCCGAGGCGGCCGCCTACGACGCCCCGTTCCCCGACGCCCGGCACAAGGCCGGCGTGCGGCGCTTTCCGAACCTCGTGCCCGACCACGAGGATGCACCCGGCGCAGCGATCAGCCGCGAGGCATTGAAGTTCTGGCGCGAACGCTGGCGGGGAGACAGCTTCATGGCCATCGGCATGGCCGACCCGGTGCTCGGCCCGGCGACCATGCGCGCACTGCAGGCGTCGATCCACGGCTGCCCGCCGCCGCTGGAGGTGGCCGAAGCCGGGCATTTCATGCAGGAATGGGGCGCGCCGGTGGCCGCGGCGGCGCTGCGCCAGTTCGGGCTGGACCCCGCGTGAGCGATGACAGCGGCAACGGCTGCATGACCGCGCCGGAGGGCTTGCTCGCGCTGCCGCTGCATGACGGGCTGCGGGCCGTCGAGCAGGGCACGATCACCCGGCCGGGATTCGGGGCGGTCGACCGCGTGGGGGCTCACGCATGATGCGTTCGACGATCGACTTCCTGCTGAACCAGTGGCTGCACGTCGACGAGCTTTGCGCGCGCGAGCGCTTCGCCGACCATTCACGCGAGACCTTCGAGGCCGTGCTCGACACCTGCGAACGCATCGCGCGTGAGCGCTACGCACCGTTCAACCGGCTGGTCGACACCGAGGAGCCGCGCGTGGTGTCGGATGACCGCGGTGAACGCGTGATCCTGCCGCAGGCCACGCACGACGCCTGGGCTGCTTATTCCGCAAGCGGCATGCTGGCGGCGACGCAGGACGTCGAATGGGGCGGCATGCAGCTGCCCTTCACGGTGGCGGCGGCCGCCAACGCGTTTTTCGCCAAGGCCTCGGTCAGCATCGGCAGCGGCATGCTGACCACCGGCAACGCCAACCTGCTGCTCGCGCACGGCACGCCAGCGCAACGCGAGGTGTTCGCGCGCGCCGAGCTCGCCGGGCGCTGGTCCGGCACGATGTGCCTGTCCGAGCCGCAGGCGGGATCGAGCCTGTCGGACGTCGCGACGCGGGCGGTGCCCGACGGGCCCGGCTTCGAGTCGGACCCGCTCGGTGCGCGCTACCGGCTGCACGGCAACAAGATGTGGATCTCGGCCGGCGATCACGAGCTGACCGAGAACATCGTTCACCTCGTGCTGGCGAAGATCCCCGGCGCCGACGGTCGGCCGGTGCCGGGCACGCGCGGCATCTCGCTGTTCGTCGTGCCGAAGTGGCTCGTCGACGCCGACGGCCGGCTGACCGGCGAGCGCAACGACGTCGCGCTCGCGGGCCTGAACCACAAGTGCGGCTGGCGCGGCACGACCAACACGCTGCTGAACTTCGGCGAAGGACGCTGGCGTCCGGGTGGCGCCGCGGGCGCGATCGGCTGGCGCGTGGGCCCGGAGGGACAGGGCCTGCGCTGCATGTTCACGATGATGAACGAGGCGCGCATCGGCGTCGGCCTGGCGGCGACGATGCTCGGCATGGCGGGTTACGAAGCGTCGCTCGCCTACGCGCGCCAGCGCGCTCAGGGGCGGCCGATCACCGGCAGCGGGAAGGTCGCGACGCAACCTCAGGTTCCGATTGCCGAACACGCCGACGTCAAGCGCATGCTGCTGGCGCAGAAGTCCTATGCCGAAGGCGCACTCGCGCTCGAGTTGTACTGCGCGCGCCTGGTCGACGAGCTGCACTGCGGCACGCCGGACTCGGCGGCGCAGGCCGGCGTGCTGCTCGAGATGCTGACCCCGATCGCCAAGAGCTGGCCGAGCGAGTGGTGCCTGGAGGCGAACTCGCTCGCGATCCAGGTGCATGGCGGCTACGGCTACACGCGCGACTTTCCGGTCGAGCAGTACTGGCGCGACAACCGCCTGAACATGATCCACGAGGGCACGCACGGCATCCAGGCGCTCGATCTGCTGGGTCGCAAGGTGGTGATGGACGGCGGCGCCGGGCTGCGGCTGCTCGCCGGGCGCATAGCGGCCACGGCCACGCGCGCCCATGCGGTCCCCGGTCTGGGCGCGCCCGCAGCGGCGCTCGCCGCAGCACTGCAGCGGCTGGTCGCGGCGACCGAGGCGGCCTGGTCGACCGGCGTCGCCGAAGAGGCGCTGGCCAACGCGACGCCGTACCTGCAGGCGTTCGGGCACGTCGTGGTGGCGTGGATCTGGCTCGACGTGGCGCTGGTGGGTGACGGCGACGACGGTCCGGCAGCCTGCGGCCGGCGCGCCGCGATGCAGTATTTCTACGCCTACGAATTGCCGAAGATCGATGCCTGGCTCGGCGTCGTGGCGCAGCGCGAGGACGTGTGCCGTGCGATGCAGGACGAGTGGTTCTGATGGCCGTGACGACCAAGGCGGTCGAGACCTGGGCCTGGCTGCTCATCTACGGCGGCCTGCTGCTGTCCAGCTTCGGCTGGTTCCTGCGCGATGGCGGTGCGGTGCTCGGCTGGGTGTCCGTCGTGGCCGGCGCGGTCGCGGTGTGCGCCGGCGTCGCGCTGATCGTCATGCGCTCGCGCATGGCCAATCCGGATTCAAACGAAGGAGTGCACTGAAAAATGTCGATCTCGCTGTTCGTCTGCGTGGAACGCGTCGCAGACGTCGCGCGCTGTTCTCGCCGCGCCGTGCTGGCCGGCGTGGCGGCGCTGCTGGCCGCCTGTGCCGGTGGGCCGCCTGCCGTGGTGTCTCAAGAACCCCCGCCACCGATCGTCTTCGTGCACGGCAACGGCGATACCGGCGGGCTGTGGCTGACGACGATCTGGCGCTTCGAGTCCAACGGCTGGCCCACGACGCGCCTGCACGCCATCGATCTGCCGTACCCGCTGGCGCGCGACGCTGACGACAAGCCGCAGCCGGGGCGCACGTCGATCGCCGAGTATCAGCAGTTCCTGGCCGCCGAAGTCGACCGCGTGCTGGCCGCCACCGGCGCCCGCCAGGTGGTGCTGATGGCCAACTCGCGGGGTGGCTATGCGGTGCGCAGCTTCATTGCCAACGGCGGTGCGGCGAAGGTCTCGCACGCGATCCTCGGCGGCGTGCCGAACCACGGCATATGGGCCAACCCGTCGTTCCGGCCGACGAACGAGTTCAACGGCGCCGGCCCGCTCTTGATGGCACTGAACAACCAGGGCGAGCCCGGCGTCGAGCTCACCAAGGGGCCGAAGTGGATGACGATCCGCTCGGACGCGAACGACAAGTACGCGCAGCCCGACGGCGCCTGGATCGGCGCCAAGGGCACGCCGACGAACGTCACGGTCGCCGGCCCCGAACTGCGCGGCGCGGACAACGTGGTGATCCCGGGCATCGACCACCGCGAGACCGCATTCGGCCCGCAGGCGTTCGCCGCCGCCTACCGTTTCATCACCGGACGTGCGCCGCGCAGCACCGACGTGACACCGCAGCCTGCGGTGGCCTTGTCTGGCCTCGTCAGCGGCCTCGGCCTGGGCAACGACCCGACGCAGGGCAGCTTCGTCACCAACCTGCCACTGGCCGGGGCGACGCTCGAGGTCTTCGCCGTGGATGCCACCACCGGCGAGCGCCGCGGCGACGCGCTCTGGCGCCAGAGCATAGGCGCCGATGGGCGGTGGGGCCCGCTGGCGGTGTCCTCGCGCACGCCGCTCGAGTTCATCGTCGCCGCACCCGGCTACGCACAGACGCACATCTACCGCTCGCCGTTCCTGCGCTCGTCGCAGCTCGTCAACCTGCGCGCGGCGGTGCTGACCGATGCCGACCGCAAGGCTGGTGCGGTGGTGCAGCTGACCCGCCTGCGCGGCTACTTCGGGTTGCCGCGCAACCATGTGGTGCTCGACGGGCAGGACCCGGCGCCCGGTCTCGTGCCGGGTGTGGCGGGCGTGTCGACGGCCACGGTCCGCCTGCCGCCGGGCACCCCGCGCGCGGTGGCGGCGGAGTTGGACGGCGAGCGCCTCGTCGGCCGCAGTTGGCCGGTCGCCGGCAACCACCTGGTGCAGCTCGAACTGCACCAGTGACGTCATCCCACCCTTCGGAGCACCGGCCCATGAGCACCCCCGTCCACCGCCTGTTCGACCTCACGGGGCGCACCGCGCTCGTCACCGGCGGCTCACGCGGTCTCGGCCTGCAGATTGCCCAGGCCCTGGGCGAGGCGGGCGCGAAGCTGATGCTGTGCTCGCGCAAGGCGTCGGACCTCGAGGAGGCGGTAGCGGACCTGCAATCGCGCGGCATCGACGCCCGCTGGGTGGCGGCCGACGCGAGCGATCCGGCGCAGATCCAGCATGTGGTGGACGAGACGATGCAGCGGCTGGGCCGCATCGACATCCTCGTCAACAACGCCGGCGCGACCTGGGGTGCTCCGGCTGAGGAGTACCCGCTCGCGGCCTGGGACAAGGTGATGAACCTCAATGTGCGCAGCCTGTTCCTGTTCGCACAGGCGGTGGCGCGCGCGAGCATGATTCCGAACCAGTACGGGCGCATCATCAACATCGCGTCGATCGCCGGGCTGGCCGGCTCGCTCGACATGAAGTTCATCGCCTATGGCACGAGCAAGGGTGCGGTCATCAATTTCACCCGCACGCTGGCCGGCGAGTGGGGCCCGCACGGCATCACCGTCAACGCGCTGGCGCCGGGCTTCTTCCCGAGCAAGATGACGCGCCACACGATCGCCGAGGTGGGCGCTGAGGCGCTCGGCGCCCATGCCCCGCTGCGCCGAATCGGCGACGACGACGACCTGAAGGGCGCGGCGCTGCTGTTCGCCAGCGCGGCCGGCAAGCACATCACCGGCCAGGTGCTCGCGGTCGACGGTGGCGTCTCGGCGGTACACAGCGGATGACGACGCCACCCGGCAGGCTCGACTTCCCGGTTCACATCCCGTTCGTCGAGCAGCTCGGCCTCGAGTTGTGGGCCTTCGGCGAGGGGCGCGCCGAGTTGCGCATGAACCTGGCCGATGCCCACCTGAACAGCTGGTCGGTCGCCCACGGGGGCGTGCTGATGACGATGCTCGACGTCGCGATGGCGCACGCGGCGCGCGCCGGGCAGGGGCCGCGGTCCGAACCGGCGGCCGATCCGTTGTCGACGCCGGGTGTCGCGACGATCGAGATGAAGACCAGTTTCGTGCGGCCGGCCGAGGGCGAACTGCGCGCGCTCGGCAACGTGCTGCACCGCACGGCGACGCTCGCGTTCTGCGAGGCGCGTGTGCTCGATGCCGGTGGCCACCTGTGTGCACACGCCACCGGCACCTTCAAGTTCCTGCGCGCGTTGGCCGGCCGCGTGCGCCAGCCCCGCACAAGCCCACCGCGCGACGACGCGCAAACCAAGGACAACCGATGAACACGACCCCGCTGAGCAACCGCCAGATCCTGCTGGATTCCCGCCCCGACGGCGAAGCCACCGCCGCGAACTTCCGCGCGCTCGATGCCCCGGTGCCCGAGCTCGCCGACGGCCAGGTGCTGGTGCGCCACGAGTGGCTGAGCCTCGACCCGTACATGCGTGGCCGCATGAACGACGGCAAGAGCTACGCCCAGCCGCAGGCGCTCGGCGCGGTGATGGGCGGTGGCACGGCCGGCGCAGTGGTCGCGTCGCGCAACCCGCACTTCGCCGAGGGGGATGCCGTCGTCGGCATGGGCGGCTGGCAGCAGTATTCGGTGGTCAGCGCCGAACAGCGCGGTGCGCTGCAGAAGGTCGACACCTCACGCGTGCCGCTGTCGGCCTACCTCGGTGCGGTCGGCATGCCGGGCGTCACCGCGTGGTACGGGCTGACGCAGATCATCGCGCCGAAGGAAGGTCAGACGGTGGTCGTCAGCGCCGCCAGCGGCGCCGTCGGCAGTGCGGTGGGCCAGCTTGCCAAGGCGCGTGGCTGCCGCGCGGTCGGTATCGCCGGCGGGCCCGAAAAGTGTGCCTACGTGACCGGCGACCTCGGCTTCGACGCCTGCGTGGACTACAAGGCGCTGGCCGACGGCAAGGCACTCGGCGCCGCGCTGAAGCAAGCCTGCCCCGACGGCGTCGACGGCTACTTCGAGAACGTCGGCGGCCGCATCCTCGACGCCGTGATGCTGCGCATGAACGCCTTCGGCCGCATCGCGATGTGCGGGATGATCAGCGGCTACGACGGCCAGCCGATCCCGATGACGAACCCGCAGTTGCTGCTGGTGTCGCGCCTGATGGTGCAGGGCTTCATCGTCAGCGAGCACATGCAGTTGTGGCCAGAGGCGCAGCGCGAGCTGGGCGGCCTGGTCGCCAGCGGGCGCCTGAAGTACCGCGAGTCGATCGCCGAGGGCATCGATGCGGCGCCCGAGGCCTTTCTCGGCCTGCTGAAGGGGCGCAATTTCGGCAAGCAGCTGGTCAAGCTGAGCTAGGACATCCGCATGGTCGTGCGCTGGACCTGGTCGCGTTTCGCCGAGTTGAGTCTCGACGACCTGTACGACGCGCTCGCGTTGCGCAGTCGGGTGTTCGTGCTCGAACAGGGGCCGTACCAGGATCCGGACGGTCTGGACCGCCATGCGTGGCACCTGCTCGGCCGCGACGCGGCCGGCGCGCTGCAGGCCTACCTGCGGGTGATCGACGGCGGGCAGCGGTTCGCCGAGCCGTCGATCGGGCGTGTCGTCACGTCGCCGGAGGCGCGGGGCAGCGGCCACGGACGCCGCCTCGTGAGCGAAGGGCTGGTGCGCTGCGCGCAAGTGTGGCCCGGCCAGCCGGTGCGCATCAGTGCGCAGTCCCATCTGCAGCGCTTCTACGGCGGCTTCGGATTCCGCACCGCGGGCACGGAATACCTGGAAGACGGCATCCCGCACGTCGAGATGCTGCGGGAGGGCTGAGCATGCAGGCGACCCACGAGGTCACGAACCAGCCCGAACCGCTGGTCGACCGCAACCTGTTCGCCGGCAACCGGCCGTTGCAGGATGCGCTGCGCCACCACCATCCGGGCTTCGACCACGCTCGCTTCACGGCACTCGGGCAGGAGTGCGGAAGCGCCGCGATGCAGACGCACGCCCGGCTGGCGAACACCCACCCGCCCGTGCTGCACACGCACGACCGCGTCGGCCGGCGCGTCGACACGGTCGAGTTCCACCCCAGCTACCACGCGCTGATGGCGTCGGCGTTGCGCCACCGGCTGCACGCGACGCCGTGGTCGGAAGGGCCGGGCGGTCACATCGAACGTGCGGCCGCGTTCATGCTGTTCACCGAGCTCGAGCCGTCGGTGCTGTGCCCGGTCTCGATGAGCTACGCCGTGACGCCGGCGCTGCGCACGAACGCCGCGCTGCAACGCGACTGGGGGCCGGGCCTCGCGGCCACCGCCTACGACCCGCGCTTCGCGCCGTTCGGTGCCAAGACCGCGCTCACGATGGGCATGGGCATGACCGAGAAGCAGGGCGGCTCGGACGTGCGCGCGAACACGTCGCACGCCGAGTTCGACGGCGACGATGCCTGGGGCCGCCGCTACCGCCTGACCGGCCACAAGTGGTTCTTCTCGGCGCCGATGTGCGACGCCTTCCTCGTGCTGGCGCAGACCGACGCCGGCCTGTCGTGCTTCTTCCTGCCGCGCTGGTGCCCCGACGGCAGCGTCAATGCGATTCAGATCCAGCGCCTGAAGGACAAGCTCGGCAACCGCGCCAACGCCAGCAGCGAGGTCGAGTTCCGCGACGCCGCGGTCTGGCTCGTCGGCGATGAAGGCCGCGGCGTGCCGCAGATCCTGGCGATGGGCGCGATGACGCGGCTCGACTGCGCACTCGGCACCGCCGGGCTGATGCGGCAGGCCTTGTCGATCGCGCTCAACCACTGCGCGCAGCGAACCGCCTTCGGCCAGCGCCTGGTCGAGCAGCCGGCGATGCAGTCGGTGCTCGCCGACCTGGCGCTGGAGAGCGAAGCCGCGACCGCGCTGGCGCTGCGCCTGGCGCGGGCGGTCGACCGCACCGAGCACGGCCAGGACGCCGACGGTTTCGAGGCCGTGATGCGCCGGGTGCTGACGCCGGTGGCCAAGTTCTGGGTCTGCAAACGCGGCAGCGCCTTCGCGCAGGAGGCGATGGAGTGCCTGGGCGGTAACGGCTACGTGGAGGACGGCGGCGAAGGCGTGATGGCGCGCATCTACCGCGAGATGCCGGTCAACTCGATCTGGGAAGGGGCCGGCAACATCATGGCGCTGGACCTGCTGCGCGCACTGCGCAGCGGCCCGGTGCGTGACGCGCTGATGCACGAGACGGCCGCCGCGCGCGCTGCCCGGCCCGCGGTGGCGCGCGCGGCCGCGCGTGTCAGCGATGCATTGCACGGCGCGGCCGACGAAGCTGGTGCGCGGCGCCTGGCACGCGACACGGCGCTGCTGCTGCAGGCGGCGGCGCTGCACGCGCACAGCCCGCCCGAAGTGGCGGACGCTTTCTGTGCCGCGCGGCTGGACGGCGCGGCCGATGTGTTCGGGCTGCTGCCGGCGACGCTGCCTCTGGCCGCCCTCGTTGAACGCTCGATGCCGCTGGAGGTGTGATGCATTCCCGCCCGCAAAACGACCTGATCCTGCACCAGTACGACGGCTCGCCGTTCTCCGAGAAGCTGCGGCTGATGTTCGGCTTCAAGGCCCTGGCCTGGTCCGCGGTGACGATCCCCGTCATCATGCCGAAGCCGGACCTCGTCGCGCTCACCGGCGGCTACCGCAGGACGCCGGTGCTGCAGGTCGGCGCCGACGTCTACTGCGACAGCGCGCTGATCGCGCGGGTGCTCGACCGCCGCGCACCGGCGCCGCCGCTCTATCCGACCGGCCAGCCGCTGGCCCCGGTGCTGGCGCAGTGGGCCGACTTCACGCTGTTCTGGGCGGTGGTTCCGGTGGTGATGCAGCCGGCCGGCGCCGCGGCGCTGCTGGGCCATCCGGGGGGCGACGCCGCAATCAGCGACGCCGTGCTTGCGGGCATGAAGGCCTTCGGCGCCGACCGCGTGCCGTTCAGTGCGACGCTGAAGCGCCAGACGACGGCCGACGCCGCGGTGGCCTTGGGCGCCTATCTCGCCGCCCTCGACGCGCAGCTGGCGGACGGGCGCGCCTTCCTGCTCGGTGCCGAAGCGTCGATCGCCGACTTTTCGGTCGCGCACAACGTCTGGTTCATCCGCCGCGCCGGCCCGATCGGGGCGCTGCTGGATCGTTACCCGGCGCTGCTGGCCTGGCACCACCGCGTCTGCCGCTTTGGCCACGGCACGCGGCGCGAGATCGGCAGCGACGCGGCCCTCACGATCGCCGCTTCCGCGGCCGGGCACGCCGCCACCGCGGTCGAGCCCGGTCTCGGATTCGAAGCCGGTGCCGCCGTCACGGTGGCGGCGACAGACTACGGCGTCGATCCGGTCGCCGGTACGCTGGTCGGCCTGAGCGCCGATGAGGTCGTGCTGCGCCGCGACGACGAGCGCGTCGGCACACTGCACGTGCATTTTCCGCGCGTCGGCTTCCAGATTCGACAGGAGAGAAAAGCATGACCAAGGATTGGCAGGGCCGCATCGCGGTCATCACCGGGGCCGCCTCCGGCTTCGGGCTCGAGGCCTCGCGCCTCGCGGCGCGCAACGGCATGCAGGTCGTGATGGCCGACGTGCAGGACGACGCGCTCGAAGTCGCCGCAGCAGAGGTGCGCGGCCTCGGCGCCGACGTGCTGCCGCATCGGCTCGACGTGTCGGATGCGGCAGCCGTCGACGCGCTCGGTGCGGCGGTGCGGGAGCGCTTCGGCGCGCCGCACCTGGTCTTCAACAACGCCGGCGTGGGTGCCGGCGGGCTGGTCTGGGAACACGGCGCACACGACTGGGCCTGGGTGCTCGGCGTCAACGTGATGGGTGTCGCGCACGGCGTACGCGTGTTCACGCCGATGATGCTCGCTGCCGCCGCGGCGAATCCCGGCTATCGCGGGCACATCGCCAACACCGCGTCGATGGCCGGGCTGCTGACGCCGCCGAACATGGGCGTCTACAACGCCAGCAAGGCGGCGGTGGTGTCATTGACCGAGACGCTTTACCACGACCTGTCGCTGGTCACCGACCAGGTGCGCGCGCACCTGCTGTGCCCGTACTTCGTTCCGACCGGCATCAATCGCAGCGACCGCAACCGCCCGGAGAGCTTGAAGGGCGAAGCGACGGCACCGACGAAGAGCCAGCTGATCGCGCGCGCGATGAGCGACAAGGCGGTCTCCAGCGGGCGCGTGACGGCGGCGCACATCGCGCAGATGGTGTTCGACGCGATGGCCGAGGACCGCTTCTACATCTACAGCCACCCGAAGGCGCTGGGCAACGTGCGCACGCGAATGGAAGACCAGATCACGCCGCGCAACCCGACCGACCCGTTCCTCGAACGGCCGGAGATCGGCGAACAATTGCGCGCGGCGCTGCGCGGCGCCGACTGACGGCGCGCGCGCAACACCGGGGCTCAGTTCGCGGCCAGCCCGACCGTGCCCGCCGGCACGACGACTGAACCCGCGGCGGTCAACTCGCCCCCGCTGCCGACATCGAAGGTGTAGATGCGACGGGTCGGACCGCCCGCCAGCACGTGCATGGTGCGGCCGTGGCGCGGCAGGTCGAAGTCCGTCGGCGAGGTGCCGGCACCGGTCACGCCGGCGATGGCAGCGTCGAGCGAGATCGAGCCGTCGGGCGCAATCGCATAGCGGCTCAGGTTGCCGCTGCCGGTGTTGGTGACGTAGACGAAGCGGCCATCGGGCGTCGTCGCCGCCCAGCACGCCGCGCCCTGGCCGTTCGGCACGGCCGCGCTGATGACGACCGGCTCGTCGTCGTCGATCCGGTACGACGACACGGTGCTCGCGCCGGTGGCGCCGCCGGACGCCTCGCTGACGAAGAAGCGGCCGCGGCGGTCGAACGCGAAGCCGAACGGTGTCTGCCCGGGCGAGGGGCGCGGCTGGGGTGCGCCGATGCGGCCGTCGTGGTCTATCGAGTAGTGGGTGACGAGGTTGGTGCCCTTCTCGGTCACGATCACCACGTCGCCGTCGGGTGCGATCGAGACCTGCGCCGGGCCGACGGCGTCGGCCGATGACAGGTACTGCGTGCTGTCGGCCAGCGGCGACAGCACGCCGTTGTGCATCCGCAGGCCGCTGACCTGGCTGCTTTCGGCGTTGACGACATAGACCAGCCCGTGGCGTTCGCTGACGCTGATCGGGCCCAGGCCGCCGCTCGACGCCACCGACACCAGCGACAGCCCACGGCCGCTGAGCGCGAAGCACGACACCGTGTGGCTGCCCGCGTTGACGACGAGCAGCCAGCGACCGTCGACGCTCAGCGTCACCGCGCCCTGTGAGCCGAGGCCGGCGCCGCTGCCCAGGCCGCCGGTCGGGGCCGACGTCAGCGGCTCGGCGATTGCCGGATCGGCGTCATACACGTGCAGCACGTTGCCGGCCGCGGCATTGCCGATCGTGAACAGCTTGCCGTGCAGCAGCTTGTGCTTCGGGCGGGCGGCGAACGCCGGACCGGCGGCGCCAGCCGCGATCGCGGCGGCGGTGCCGCCGATCAGGCTGGCGTTGAAGTGACGGCGACGGAGGTTCATGGCAGTTCCTTTGCGAGCAGGGTGGGTCGATGGAGGATCGCGTCGCAGGGGTCGTGCGTTACCTGGGGCGCGGCCGTCCCGGACGGGTCGCCAGGGGCCGGCAACGTCGATTGGCGCGCGGGCCGCACGCCGGGTCTTGCAGGTTCGGCCGTGGCCGGTTGCGACGCCGCGGCGCGTTCGTGCCATGCGGCGCGTGTAAGCCCGACGCCCTCCCGGCCGACGGGTCGCGGTGGCTGTTCAAGACCCGACCCGTGCGGCGCCCGGCACCCTGATCGACGCCGGCGGCCCCGCGCGCTGCCGGGTCGCGGCCGAGCTCGACGCGACGGCCCTGCGAGCGGCGGGCGGGCAGTGGCGCTCGCTGCGGCTGGCGCACGCCGACCCGGCATTGGTGGTGGCACTGCAGCGCACGCCGGCCGGTGACACCGTCGACCCGGCGCTGCCGACCGCACGACTGACGATCGCGCTCAGCGCGACCCGCTGGCGCGGTGGTCCGCCGTCCAGCGCACTGAGCGAGGCCGGCCCGATGGCACTCGATGCCCGCGTGCCGCGCTTCGCCGTCTTCGTCGTGCCTGCGGGCACCGCGCTGCACTGGCATCGGCGCTCACCGACGCGCCTGCTGTCGATCTACCTCGATCCGTCCGCCCCGGGCACACCCGCCGCGCTGCCGGCGGCGTTGACGTGCCTTCAGCTGTCGATGCGGGTGCCGCACGCGGGCCCGCTGGTCGAGCAACTGGTGGAGGAAATCGAGCGCGCGCCGGCGCCCGGCGAAGCGGACGCCGCCGACGCGCTGGCCCGCCTGCTGCTGGTGCGACTGGCGCGCGAACACGCGCGGGCGGCCGCGCTCGCCGACGGGCATCTGTCGGCCGAGCAGTGGGCGCGGGTGCAGGCACTCGTGCGGGCGCGACTCGACCAGCGCCTGCCGGTCGCCGCGATGGCGGCCGCGGCCGGCCTGCCGGGGGCGCGCTTCGCGCGCGCTTTCCTGCGCGATACCGGCTGCACGCCGCACCAGTACCTGATCGACCAGCGGCTGCGCCGCGCGCTCGACCTGCTGCGCGCCAGCGCCGAGCCGCTGGCGGACATCGCGCTGGCGAGTGGGTTCGCGAGCCAGCAGCACCTGGCGCGCTGGATGCGGCGCCGGGTCGGCGCGACGCCGGCGCAGTGGCGCACCGGCGGCGCGCCCGTCGACGCCTGCCGCTCGGTCCTCAGCAGTCGCCCGCCACCGGCAGCACCACCGCCTGCAGCGGCCGCAGCGTGCCCGGGTCCGTGACGACGAAGGCGACCCGGCGCGGATATGCCGGCACGCCCGGCAACACACGCAGCGTCTGCCGGTGCGGGGTGCGGGCGTCCCACGCATCGGCCGGCCGGTACAGGCGCACGACGTGGTCGTGGCGCAGCGTCTCGCCAGCGTTCTCGCCCGCCGCGACGCGGCTCGAGTGGCCGTCCTCGAGCACCGCCCAGTAACCCGACAGGTGCGCGCGGCCCGGCGCGGCGGCGACCTCGGCGACTACCGTGTCGCCGCTGCGCTCGAGTGTCAGCGCCGGCGCGGCGGTCGCGGGCGGGGCCGGCGCCGGCAGGCGCGGCCAGCCGCGCCAGTCACGTCCGTCGGCGAGCACCTGCGGCGTGTAGACGTTGTTCGAGCCGGCGGCCTGCGCGAGCCGGTACTGGCGCTCGGTACCCTCGCGGCTCGCGAAACGATCGGTCCAGCCGAGGCGGTCCCAGTAGTCGACGTGGAAGGCCAGCGGCAGCACGTCCGCGCGTTGCGCGAGCGTCGACAGCCAGCGGTCGGCCGGGGGGCACGAGCTGCAGCCCTCCGAGGTATAGAGCTCGATCACCAGCGGCGGCGTCGCGCCGCTGCGTGCCGAACACGCGGGCACCGCGGCGGCAGCGAGGCCGGCGCCGAGCGCCAGCGCGGCGGCCAGGCCGGTGCCGACGGCGCGCACCGCACGCGTGGCGACGCGCCGGCGGACAGGGGTGGGGCGGTGGTTCATCGTGATGGGTCGCGCGGCTGCGCTCCAGCTTACAGTGGCGCATGCAGGATGCTCCCGTGGCCGTCGTCGGTGCCGGCCCCGCCGGATTGATGGCGGCCGAGCGGGCGGCGATCGCGCTGCGGAGCGGCGCGGCAGCCGACGCGGGCGCGCCGCCGCTGGTGGACGTGTTCGACGCCATGCCGTCGGCGGGTCGAAAGTTCCTGCTCGCGGGCAAGGGCGGCCTGAACCTGACGCACGGTGAGCCCTTCGAGCGCTTCGTCACGCGCTACCGCGACCGTGCGGCAGCGCTCGATCCGATCTTGCGCCGCTTCGATGCGCCCGCCTTGCGCGCCTGGGCCGCCGTACTCGGCGTGCCGACCTTCGTCGGCAGTTCCGGCCGCGTGTTCCCGGCCGACCTGAAAGCCGCGCCGCTGCTGCGCGCCTGGCTGCACCGCTTGCGCGCCCAGGGCGTGCGGCTGCGCATGCGCCACCGCTGGACCGGTTGGGCCGACGCCGGCGCGCTGCGCTTCGAGACCCCGGACGGCGTGCGCGCGAGCCGACCGCGCGCGGTCGTGCTCGCGGCGGGCGGTGCGAGCTGGCCCCGGCTCGGGTCGGACGGCGCCTGGGTCGCCTGGCTGCAGGCGCTGGGCGTGCCGGTGGCACCGCTGCGCCCGTGCAACTGCGGTTTTGAGCGCCCGTGGAGCGCGCACCTGCGCGAACGCTTTGCCGGTGCGCCGCTGAAGAACGTGGCGCTGACGTGGACCGAGCCGGACGGCCGCGCCGTCACGCAGCGCGGCGAATGTGTGCTGACCGACTACGGCATCGAGGGCAGCCTGATCTATGCCGCGTCGGCGGCGATCCGCGCCGCGATCGAACGCGACGGGCAGGTGACGGTGCAGCTCGACCTGCTGCCCGACCGTGCGCCGGCCGCGGTGGCGGAGGCAATCGCGGCGCCGCGCGGCGGGCGCTCGCTGGCCGCCGTGCTGCGGGCCCGGCTGGGGCTGCACGGTGCGAAGGTCGCGCTGCTGCACGAACTGGTGCCGGCCGAAGCGCGCGCCGACCCGCTGCAGCTCGCGGCCGCGCTGCATGCGCTGCCGCTCACGCTGCACGCGCCGCGCCCGATCGCCGAGGCGATCAGCAGCGCCGGCGGCGTGCCGTTCGAGGCGCTCGACGACGCGCTGATGCTGCGGGCGCGGCCCGGCGTGTTCTGTGCCGGCGAGATGCTGGACTGGGAGGCCCCCACCGGCGGCTACCTGCTCGGCGCGTGCTTCGCGACCGGATTCGTGGCCGGCGACGCGGCGGCGCAGTGGGTGCGCCTGCAGGACCACTGAACACGGTGCCGCGCCGCGCCTGGCCGGCTGCAGCGCGCGGACGCAATCGCTGCGCGATGCCACCCAGTGGCGGGCTGTGATCGCGCTGCTCCAAGGGCGAAGGGGGCGCCAGCGGTACCCGCCGTGCCGGCATCAGTGGAACGGGAAGAACACCGGGATCGTGAACAGCGCGACGCCGAGGAAGGCGAATGCGACCGGTGCGCCGGCCCGCAGGTAGTCGATCAGGGTGTAGCGGCCGGGCGCCATCACCATCAGGTTGGTCTGGTAGCCATACGGCGTCAGGAAGCTCGCGCTGGCGCCGTAGATGACCGCCATCACGAACGGCATCGGGCTGGCGCCGAGGCGATCGGCGATACCGATCGCGATCGGAAACGCGAGCGCGGCGGCGGCGTTGTTCGTCATCAGCTCGGTCAGCACCCACGCGAGCAGCAGCACGCCGGTCAGCGCACCCATCGTGCCGAAGGGTTCGAACACGCCCAGCACCCCATCGGCGAGCAGTGCCGCGACGCCGCTCGACAGCATCACCTGGGAGATGATCAGCGCCGAGCCGATGATGAACACCAGCGGGTAGGGCGCGTTGCGGCGCAACTCGGTCAGGCGCGTGAAACCGGCCAGCAGGAACAACGTCAGCAGCACCAGCAGGCCCTTGATGAAGTGAACCGTGCCGAAGGCCGCCAGGCCGATCACGGCGACGAAGCCGAGCAACGCCGCCAGACCGTGGCGCGGGTCGACGAACTTCGCGACCTGCGGGCGCGAGACGACGATGAAGTTGCGCGTCAGGTTGTTGCGCTTCTCGAAGTCCGGCCCGGCGGTGAGCACCAGCGTGTCGCCGACCTCGAGCGGGATCGACCCGATGCGGCCGCTGAGCCGGCGATCCCCGCGCCGCAACGCGATCACCGCGGCGTCGAAACGCGAGCGGAAGTCCACCTCGCGCAGGGTGCGCCGCGCGATCGACGAGTTCACCGTGACGATGACCTCGACCAGGTTGTGCATCGACAGCCCGGCGCGCTGGCCCTCGATCGCAAGGCCGTCGAACCCGGCCAGCAGGTCGAGCCGCGTCACGTCGCCGGCGAACACCAGGTGATCCCCGGCAACGAGCACCTCGTCGGGCCCGACCGGCGCGATCAGCCGCCCGTTGCGTTCGATCTCCGACAGGAACAGGTGCCCCAGGTGGCGCAGGCCGGCCGCCTCGACGCTGCGCCCCGCCAGCGGCGAGCCGTCAAGCACCTGGGCCTCGACGAAGTACGCCTCGGGGGTCGTCGCAGCGATCGCGCGCGGGGGCAGCAGGGTGGGAAACAGCAGCACCATCGTCGCGCTGCACACGACCAGGATAGGCAGGCCGACCGGCAGCAGGTCGAACAAGTGCAGCGCCGGCATGCCGCGGCCGATCATGAAGCTGTTGACGAGCAGGTTGGTCGAGGTGCCGACCAGCGTCAGGATGCCGCCGATCGACGCCGCGTAGCACATCGGCAGCAACAGCCGCGACGGCGGATGCGCGTCACTCGCGCGCAACGGCCCGATCAGCGACGCGACGACGGCGGTGTTGTTCAGCAGCGCCGAATACAGGCTCGTGGCGCCGACCAGCTTGACCAGCGCCCAGCGGTACGGCCCTCGCACCAGCCCACCGGCGGCCTGCTCGAGCAGGCGCGACTTGTCCAGCACGACCGACACCAGCATCAGCAGCAGCACCGTGACCAGCCCGGGGTTCGCGAACTGCGCCATCGCGTCGGGCAACGGGATGTAGTCGAGCAGCACGAACAGCAGCGCGACCGCCCCGAACAGCGCTGCCGGCGGCTGGCGGCCGCGCACCAGCAACGCCACCAGCGTGGTCAGCGCCGCGCAGACGACGATCTGCGTCGGGGTCATCGAGAGCAGCCGGCGGACCCATTCACCCGCGTCAGCCCGGGATCAGACCTTGGGCCCGCAAGTGGTCTATCACCTGGTCGGCGGCCTCGTCCGCACTGCAGCGCACCGTGTCGATGCGCAACTCGGGTGATTCCGGCACTTCGTAGGGCGAGTCGATGCCCGTGAAGTTGGCCAGCTCGCCGCGCCGCGCCTTCTTGTACAGCCCCTTGGCGTCGCGCTGCTCCGCGACCTCGAGCGGCGTGTCGACGTGGATCTCGATGAACTCGCCTTCGGCCACCAGACCACGCGCGAGCGCACGCTCGGCGCGGAACGGCGAGATGAACGCGGTCAGCACGATCAGGCCGGCGTCGACCATCAGCCGCGCGACCTCGGCCACGCGGCGCACGTTCTCGACCCGGTCGACCTCGGTGAAGCCGAGGTCCTTGTTCAGGCCGTGGCGCACGTTGTCGCCGTCGAGCAGGTAGCAGTGGCGGCCGGTGGCGTGCAGCTTCTTCTCGACCAGGTTGGCGATCGTGGACTTGCCGGCCCCGGACAGCCCGGTGAACCACAGCACGGCCGGCTTCTGGTGCAGCAGCGCGCCGCGCGCCGCCTTGTCGACGTCCAGGTGCTGCAGGTGGATGTTGTGCGCGCGGCGCAGCGCGAAGTGCAGCATGCCGGCACCGACGGTGTGCAGCGTCATGCGGTCGATCAGGATGAAGCCACCCAGATCGCGGTTCGCGGCGTAGGGATCGAACGCGACGGGACGATCCAGCGCGAGGTTGCACACGCCGATCTCGTTGAGTTCGAGCTGCTTGGCCGCCAGGTGCTCCAGCGTGTTGACGTTGAGCTTGTACTTCGGCTCGGTAATGGACGCGCCGACCGTGCGCGTGCCGAGCTTGAGCAGGTAGCTGCGGCCCGGCAGCATCGGCTCGTCGGCCATCCACACGAGCGTGCACTCGAACTGGTCGGCCACCTCGGCCGGTGCGTCGGCGGCGGAGATGACGTCGCCGCGCGAGACGTCGACCTCGTCGGTCAGCGTCAGCGTCACCGACTCGCCGGCGACAGCGAGCGCGCGGTCGCCGTCAGCGCCGACGATGCGCGCGACCCGGGTCTCGCGGCCCGAGGGCTGGATCCGCACGCGGTCGCCAGGACGCACCCGGCCGGCGGCGATCAGCCCGCAGAAACCGCGGAAATCGAGGTGCGGGCGGTTCACCCATTGCACCGGCAGGCGCAGCGGATCGGCCTGCAGGCGCGTCTCGTCGAGCGGCGTCGTTTCCAGGAATTCCATCAGCGACGGACCGTCGTACCAGGGCGTGCGGCCGCTGCGCTCGACCACGTTGTCACCGCGCAGGCCGGACACCGGGATCGTCGTGATGTCGTGCAGGCCGAGCGTCGCAGCAAAGGCGCGGTAGTCGGAGTCGATCTTGCGGCATACCGTCTCGTCGTAGTCGACGAGGTCCATCTTGTTGACCGCCAGCACGAGCGTGCGGATGCCGATCAGCGACACCAGGCAGCTGTGGCGCCGCGTCTGCGTCAGCACACCCTTGCGCGCGTCGACGAGGATCACCGCGGCGTCGGCGGTCGACGCGCCGGTGATCATGTTGCGTGTGTACTGCTCGTGCCCCGGCGTGTCGGCGACGATGAACTTGCGCCGGTCGGTGCTGAAGAAGCGGTAGGCGACGTCGATCGTGATGCCTTGTTCACGCTCCGCCGCCAGACCGTCGACGAGCAGCGCGAAGTCGATCTCGCCGCCCTGCGTGCCCCACCTCTTCGAATCGGCCTCGATCGCCGCGAGCTGGTCGTCGAACAGCATCTTGGACTCGTACAACAAGCGCCCGATCAGGGTGCTCTTGCCGTCGTCGACCGAGCCGCAGGTGATGAAGCGCAGCAGGCCCTTGGTCTCGTGCTGGGCCAGGTAGCCCGAGATGTCGCGCGCGATGAGATCGGACACGTGTGCCATCAGAAGTACCCGTCCTGTTTCTTCTTCTCCATCGACGCCGCAGCGTCGTGGTCGATCATGCGGCCCTGGCGCTCCGAGGTCCGCGTCAGCAGCATCTCCTGGATCACCGCATCCAGCGTGTCGGCCTCGGACGCCACCGCCCCCGACAGCGGATAGCAGCCCAGCGTTCGGAAGCGCACCTTGCGCTGCATCGGTTGCTCGCCGGGCCGCAGCCGCATGCGGTCGTCGTCGACCATGATCAGCGTGCCGTCCCGCTCGACCACCGGCCGTTCGGCGGCGAA